>JAGNPP010000154.1:2393-6449 GCA_017989575.1 Chryseobacterium sp. | reverse complement strand
GGAATTCCTTTTTCAGCTAAGTTGTATCCTCCATAATTTGGGAAAGTACCAATTGCCGCTGTTGTAAAAGTCACATTATCTGTACTGGTCTGGATGGTGTATCCTAAAACTTTGCTACCAGTAGTACTTGGATAATAAGTCATCCCATTCAATGTATAAGATTGTCCGTAGTCAATCGTCACAGATTGTCCAGCGGCACTAGATTGCCAATAATTAGCTTGAGTTACATCATTATCTATAACAAAAGCCTGTTGCCCGTTTCCACCACTTTGAGTTGCAGAAACTGAAGAAGCATTGAGCATTGATGATTCTGAGATACAAGATACAGGCGCAAGACAATCATAAGTATATGTTACCGTATAGTAAAAAGATGTTTTTGTTGTGAATCCTCCTACAACAAAATCACCACTTCCAAATGTATTGTGCATGGCATTAGTCGTATTCGGCAATGCTCCTGTTCCAATAAAATTAGCCAAATCTGTAGCGTTGGTATAAGTTACTGTTCCAGCAAAACTGTCCGCAAAAGGATTATTTGTAACCCCAACAGGATAGATATTACTAGCAGGATACAAAGGATTTTTGATAAGATCAATATTTTGGCTATTTGATAATAAACTAGCCATACTAAATGAAACATCAGAATCAACTTTGAATCTATAAGGAAGATTTGTGGAAGGTGGAACAGTAAGTGCAACATTACCTGTATAAGCAATACCATAATCCACTTTCACGGAAGTCAGTTTTCTATTTGACCCTTCATCAAATTTAGGCAAATTTGCCACTACTGCGTTGACGTCATCTGCAACATAAGGCGAGTGGAAAGTATGTCTTACCACATTCCCTGTAGAAGCTGTTGTACAAACTGTAGAACAAGTTCCAGTGTTAGCAACCGTCAATACTTCCGGCGTACCTGTAGTTGGCGTAATGGTAACAGTGAAATTACCTGCACCCAAAGAACCGTTAGCTAATTTGAAGTAATTTGGGACACCTCCCATTACATTGGTTGCTGGACTATTATCCATCATCAAAACAGTAACAGGACTGCCAGCAAATGTTGCTGTCACGTTATAGTTAGGTGTTTTATAATGATTTATTTTAAATACCATAAAATCATCTGTAGCATTTTCAAATGTTCCGTTGTTTGAACATGCAGCATCAGTAATTGTTGACGGTGCACTACAGCTTGCAGATTTCACAGCCGCATTCTGAGAATCCCCTACGATTTGTCCAGTTGTATTGCTATAACCAGTTGGTGGTGTTGCAATCTGTGGCAATCCCTTGTTGGATCCGCTTGTGCTTACACACGTAGTACAGATATTCTGATTTACACTAGTACTTCCTCCGGAAACTGTTCCGCTAGCTGTATTCAACTGTAGATGCGTAACATTCGCACCACCTTCCAAAGCGTCTGGACAACCATCCGCATCACTGTCTAAATCTAATCTGTTTGGGATGCCGTCTCTATCCGTATCACATTCTAGGTACGCTGTCACAGCATACGTAGGATTTGCATACTTGGTAGTGGTAGAGAAGCCGAAGCTTTTTGCTCCGAAGTTCATATTAACATACCTCCAGTTTCCTGTAGTAGATACTGGTGTTAACTGCTCTGGTTGTAGGTTTGTCAAAGTTTTGGCATTCGGTGTCTCTGTGACACTCCACGTTCCTGGTACAGCAGTTTGATTTGCCAAGCCCGGTTCGGTTACAGGAATTACAGTGGCGCCATCGTAGATATGGATGATCTTGCTATCCTGTCCATAATATTCAGGATTTTGAGACATAAGAACAAAAGCGCTTAGCGATCCGCTTATATTCCATATAGAAGGAGCTTCACCATTTTTGGTCCACCATGCATTAGATGTAGGATGTACTGATGCATTTTGTATTGAAACTATCACAGCACCCGAGTTAGCTGGATATCCAAATTTAGCACTTAGATCGGCAGTCACATTTTGGTTTTTCTGTCCGAATGTCAAACCGAAATCTAATGGTAAAAATTCTTTGGTAACACCACCCAAATGATTCGTCAACATATCATTTATAGTATTGCTGCATTCCGCAGTGTCTAGGATACCATCATTATCATCATCTAAGTCACAGTCGTCTGCAATACCATCTCCGTCAGAATCTGGGTTGGATGCAGAAACAAGACAGGTAGCATTGATTCCAAACTTCAATCCAGAAACATTTTCATCGCCCAGTATGAAACTAATAGTTCCATTAGCCAATCCATCGTTTCCTGCAGGATTTCTACTTTCTCCTACGGTGTACCAAGAAGTGGGAAGCTCTTTTAGTGGAGCAATTGCTCCAATACTTCCTGTGTTTTTTGATATTGATAACTGTAAGTATTACCCTCGGTTAAGACACCTGAAGGAATGGTAAAGACGCCTGAAGCATTGACCGTTGCAGAATAAACAAGATTTCCTGTACTGTTGATAACATTTACATACAAGCCTCCTGCATTGGTTGCTGTTCCGTCAATGGTTGATGGACCATCTATGTCGCGAAATACAGTTCCAGTAACAGATGGCATTGCGAAAGGAATCAATGCATACATAGAGGCTATTCCTGCTTCAATGTTTCCAGTATCAGCTCGCGTTAAATCATAGCTAGCATTACCAGATGTTATAGTCGTGTAAGCACTAACCGACGAAATCCCAATAGGTGTATTATTAGTTGTAAAAACTGCTCCTCCTGCTGGCCAGCCAACCGTATTTGGAACTATGTTTTTCATATTTGTTGTAGAAGTCCAATTGGAACCAGGTGTCAGCGTAAGTGCAGAAGCTTGGGTTATTCCAGCATTAGTAATAAACATTACATCTCCTAGAGTTCTTCCACTTGGTATATAAGTTGGGAGAAAACTGCTTGTGATGGTTCCAAGATTTGTCTCGCTTGGATTGCTTGTTCTAGGAAAAAAGCCCCCTGCAGTTCTGGTTTCTTTTACATTTTCATAAACAGAAATAATCACAGAGACCTCATCTGATGCTGCACCAGGAAGGTTAAAGTTTGGAAAAGTAATAGTTGTGGGGCCTGCAGGAACTGAATTTGTTTCTAAATTAATTAACCCTGTAAACTGACTAAAAGTAAAACTCCTTTCATTTACTTCATTAGCTGTCATACCAGGGCCTCTGGTGGTAGTGTGCGAAGGAGCGCTGTAAAGATTTCCATTGATATTAACTTGCAACGCATAATTCCCGCCCGCATTTGGAGGTACGGGATGATTGCTACTCAAAGGATTATGATGACGTTCGACTAAGGCATTAATGACCATCAGACGATTTTTACCCGCAGGGACATTGAATGACACTGTTGGAATTCCACTAGCTCCTGTTCCTACAGCAGCGTATTTCTGGGAACTTATGAAAGTCGGAACTTGCGAAAACAAGCTGCCGAAGAACAATAGTGTGAAGATAAATAATAATTTATTTTTCATTGATGTGTTTTTTTAATTTGAAAAATTTCAATTTCATTTTTCTGTGTTTTTAAGAATTTGTAATCTTGAAATTGGAGACTAGAATTCCTGATCCAATTTTTAGAATTGAATGAAAATAGGTCGTGATGATGATTTGATACGACTACAAATGTCGTTTGCTCATCATTCTAAAGTTTAAGAAAAATTGAAAGGAGGAGGTCTTACCGTATGGAGAAAGGTAAGCTGACTGCTTGTGTTGCAAAGCAGAGTTGTGTCAAATGAAGTCTTGTTGGAAAAAAAACTCAAAAATTCATAAAAATCCTTGTCTATTTGAGCAAGCAAAGATTCTGTAGAACCAGAAGACAATCCCTTAGAATGGGAAATGTATATTAGTGAAAACGAAGTGTCGGAACCAGAAAAAGGTCTTGCTTTTACATCAACAGGTTTGTTTTGTGAAATACTTTTTCTGGGTGTTTCTTTTTTTGCTAATAGTAAGGTTTTTTTCTTAAGTTCTTTTGGTTGAGCTTTTTTGGCTGAATCTGCAGAAGTTTTTACAATTACAATATCGTAGGAGATTTCCTTTGACACATCATAAAACAGAGTTCCTTCTACAATGAAAATTTTACCTTCTTTAGACGATTGTTTTG
>JAGNPP010000154.1:0-2293 GCA_017989575.1 Chryseobacterium sp. | reverse complement strand
GTGTAAGCAGATAGGAAACCGGAATCCGGGATCTATGGTTTGTAGTTATCATCATTTGTGTTTCGATTGCAAATTTGTCATTTTTAATTTAATTAGAAATCAATTTGTATGAGTGGATTGCTTAATTGTTTGTTGTTTTGATTTTAAGGTGTTGATAATTAGTTGTTTGTGATTTTAAAATTTACGAATTAGCTTATGGTTTTATAAATCATCTTGTTGCAATTCAACTTATTTTTTAATGTTTTTTTTATGAAGACATGCATAATATTTCAATATTTTTTTTTACTTTGAAAACTATTTCGTTATTAATTAAACAGCTTGCGAGTATTTTAAGTAATTTTTAAAGAAATAATAAAACACACATATGAAACACACATCTGATGAATTGATTCAGAAGAAGAGGGAATTTGGCCAAATTTTCTTTTATTCTGTAGCTGGGGTATTCCTATTTTACATATTACTGGGCGTTTTTACAGACCATATAGTAATAGTTCCGATAGAGATTTTATCACTTGCTTTTTTCTTTACAGTTTACACAGGATTTCTAATATCTAAGACAAAATTTGATTTCTTGGTTATATTCCGGATTTTGATAATTTTGCTGGCCGTATTTGTCATTTACATTAGCTTATTGCTTTCCCATATTTCCCAAGCCATATTTTTCATTTTTGTCCCAATCACACTAGCCGTAATGCTTCTTTTTTCTTTTCGTGCTTCTGTAGTGTCGGCTTTTTTTTTCCTCATCATATCTTATTTTATTTCCGAAATTTCCGCCCAACTAGGTATTGCACTAGACAAAGAATTTTACAGAGACAGACCCCATATTTTGGTCTTGCAAGAGTACATTGCGCATTTCATAGCGGTCTATTTTTCATTCTTTATTATAAAAATGAATTTTTTAAAATAGAACTTCAACAAAACTTAATTAATACCAAAAAAGAAGAAATCCACGAAAGTCCATTCGAACAAGAGGACGAAGAGGAGGATTTTGATGATGAAGATATGGAAGAAGACGAATCTTTCATCAATACAGATAAGTATCAATATCTTTATGACCGGATTATCCATAGTTTAGAAAATGATAAGTTGTATCAGGATCCAGAGTTCAACATTAGAAAACTGGCTGTCATATTAGACTCCAACAGCACATATGTTTCCAGAGCACTTAATAAAATTGGAGACAAAAAATTCAATCAACTCATAAACGATTACAGAATAGAACAAGTGAAGGCTGAGATCAAAAACAAAATGCATCTCAAATTCACCATAGAGCATATCTACAGAAATGCGGGGTTTTCTCAGCAATCAACTTTCAACCGGATTTTCAAAGAACATACAGGTTTTACACCGTCCGATTACATCCGAAATCAAAGCTAACTTTTATCCTTGCAAAAGTTTTCTTATGTCGGCCGTTTGATTATATTTGCGACACTTACATTTTTATGGCAATTGATCTTAATATTAAAAACGAAACGGGGAAACTAAAGTCTGTGGTTCTTGGGCAACCAAAATCTAATGGGCCAATTCCTACACTCGCAGAAAGCTATGATGCAAAATCATACAACACGATTGAAAAGAATATCTATCCGAAAGAGGAAGATATTGTCTTCGAAATGTCAGAATTTGAGAAAGTTCTGAAAAAATACGATGTTGAGGTTTTCCGACCAAAAATTATTAAGGATTATAACCAGGTTTTTGCCCGCGATGTCGCTTTTGTGATTGAGGACAAAATGATTATTTCCAACATCATCCCAGATCGTGCAGATGAGCAGGAAGCTTACAGACACATCATCGATAAAGTGTCTTGGAGAAACGTGGTCAATCTGCCGGAAAAAGCGCATATCGAAGGTGGTGACGTGATTGTTTGGGATGAATTCCTTTTTATAGGAACAAGTTACAGCCCAGATTACAGAAATCTAAAAACCGCCAGAACCAACGAATATGCGATTGAAATCCTAAAAGAATATTTCCCAAAAAAGAGAATTATCGATTTGGATTTGAAGAAAAGTGATACCAAACCTTATGAAGGAATTCTGCATTTGGATTGCACTTTCAACCCGATTGGTGAGGACAAATGTGTGATTTACAAGAACGGATTTGTGGATGAAGATGATTATCAATTGGTTCTCGATATTTTTGGCGAGGAAAATTGCTTCAATGTCAATGACGAAGAGATGTTCCAGATGTTTCCGAATGTCTTCTCAATTGCGCCAGACGTCGTAGTTTCCGACAAAGCTTTCACCAGAATGAATGACCATTTCCGCAACGAATGGGGAATTACCGTAGAAGAAAT
>JAGNPP010000013.1 GCA_017989575.1 Chryseobacterium sp. | reverse complement strand
CGATAAAAATACTTTGTACTCTGTGTTGGTTGTTCCTGTACTGAATCCTCTAATGGAATAATGGATAGATTTGCCACTTTGCTCTGCATCAAATAAAACTGTTTTCAGATTCTTAATAAATCTTACGGCTGTGGTTTCCATCAGGTTGCAATCTGTGATAAGGTAATTTTTGAAATCAATTAAGATTTTGGAACTTACATCCTGCAATAGAAAGATTTTCTTTTTCTTCTTTTGATAAGATAGAAAACGGTCTTTCAGGTTGTTGTATTTTTTTAATGTAGATTCTGTGTAGGATGCAGTACTGCGTTTGAATTCTGTGAAGTTTTGCAGATAGTTTATGAAAACAGTATCATCTTCTTTTATCTCTATGCGATTGTAGAATTTATCAATCTTTTCAGCTAACCAATCTTTTGAGAAAATAACGCCTTTGGAATAATCAGAATTATATTCTTTCAAAACAAAGGTTTCCAACTCATTTAGCTCTGTGTAAAGTATTTTGAACTCTGGTTGGGTTTGGATAGGTCGAGATGTTTTTACGCTCCAGTATTTCGGATTGATGATTTTCCCTGTTTTGATTTGGAAAACATTATCTCTATCAATTGAAAAACGGATATAGATTTGAGCGTTCTCGGTTTTGTGTAAAACCCGAAATTTAACGGTTGCCATATTTGAAATTTTTGAACAATCAAATGTACAAAATCCGTTGGAATTAATTCCAACCAAATTCCAACCGTTCTGAAATTTAGTAAAACGCTATGCAACTACATACCATTGTAAAGTACCATTAATAAAGGATTTGTGGCGTATTTTTAAGTTTTACGAAAATGCTATAAAAATCGTTTGTCGGGTACGCTAGGCACCTCACTGGTAAACCCTAATCCATTAGTTTATAATGTTTTAGGGTTTTTTGTTTTTGTTATGTTTGAAATTTGAGAATAAAAATTCTTTGGAAACAAAATAAAATAGGGAGACCAACTAAGCGTCCCCCTACTTATTCTTAAAAAAAACTATATAAGTGTGAATGGTATTTGTTCATAAACAATTATGTTGCCAAACATATTTTCCAGTCAAATTAGTTTTCCAAACTCAAATTAATTCCGACCAACTTTTATTGTGAAATTTCAATCACAAATTGTGTTGATCCTAATGAAATCATGATTTCCACAGCAAAAGCTTAAATTTTATTAATTTCCAATAATTCCTATCAATCCTGTTTAACTGTTAAAGTTTCCCTTTTGTAAGGAAAATCGATTCGTTTAAGATTTTTGGCAACGATTTTGTAATGTAGTACTTACCTATTTATAATCACAAAACATTTTCACAATATGGAAGCCACAGAACTTAGACTCAACAATTTGGTTATCTATGAAGATGAGATCGTACCAGTAATCGGGATGGAAAATAAACACAATGGTCTTTTTGTAAAGATTGATTCCTTCACTGCGGTAGATCAAAGAAAGCTAAAACCAATTGCGCTAACTGCAGAATGGTTTTCAAAATTGGGATTCAAGGAAGTTTATCGCTCGTCCACGAGAGTGCGATTCGACCTTCCGAATTTTTGCAGATATGATTTTGACCTTAGTTCAAACAAGATTCTTGAAGGATTTTTGTTCTTTGGAAATTACATCAAGTGCACCCATCTTCATCAACTACAAAACATCTATTTCACGCTCACGGGCGAGGAACTGAAAATCGAGGAATGCCTCAAGCAAAGAGAAATCGTTGCGTAAAAACTAAAACCTGAATCCGGAAAGTTCAGGTTTTTTTTATTTTATTTGAAGTGTTCAAAAGTTATCTCTTTTCCAATTCTTTAATTCTTTTTTCAAGAGTTTCTATAATTGCTTGTTGTTCCTGAACGGCTTTTACCAAAGGCATTACAAACTGAGAATAGGCGATGCTGTAATAATCTTTGTCGTTGCTCGGAGCGTGTACGCCATCAAAGGAATAGCCTAATTCTTTTGCTGTTGCGACTACTTCTTGTGCTAGGAAACCTGTACTCATTTGTTTGTTGGTAGAAGTTGTGGATTTTGAATTGGAAATGGCTCCTGTTTTTAGGAAACTATCCATTTTTTCGGTATCAATATAGTAGGTTACGGGTTTTAGTTTTTTAATAAAATCTAAACCGGGAACGTTGTTTTTGATGTCGTATTTAAAACGCTCATCGGAAACATTGGAGAATGGAACTTGTCCTTCGATGACGGTTACACCCCCGTTGCCCAATCTTATTTTATTGCTTGCGGAAACGAATGCATCAAATCCGATTGCTGTGGCATTACTTAAATTATCGGATAAAACATCAGCATTATGACCAACAGCAGTATTGTGACTTCCTGCAGCGCCTATAAACAAAGTTTGATACCCAATTGCAACATTTCCAGAACCGGAGACATTATTAGACAAAGCGATTTCGCCAATTGCAATATTTTGGATTCCTGTCTTGTTGGCTTGCAAAGCGCTAGATCCCATTGCGACATTGTTGCTTCCTCCGACATTTGAACCTAATGAATTTGCACCAATGGCAATATTACTATTTCCTGTGGTATTGGCTTTCAGTGCTTGATGTCCATTTGCAACGTTCCAACTACCTGTATTACTTTGAAGTGCTTCTGTACCCGTTGCAACGTTGTAATTTCCTGTTGTATTTACACTTATTGAATTTGCACCAATTGCGACATTTTGGATTCCTGTTGTGTTGGCGTACAAAGCATTGGTTCCCATTGCGATATTGTTGCTTCCGTCAGTATTATTGTGCAGTGCGTTATTACCAGTTGCGATATTATAATTCCCTTCTTTATTATTGAATAATGCTGCTGAACCTACTGCTATATTATTAGATCCTTTGGTATTATAATTTAGTGCAGTTGCACCAATTGCGGTATTAAAGGCTCCCGTTGTATTATCTCCTAATGCTCCGGATCCGAAAGCAGAATTATATAATTCGCTTGTTCCATTATAAGAATAAAAACCAAATGAGGTGTCTTTTCTACCAATGGCTCCTGCTTTTTCATTATTAATTTTAAATCTCAACGGCTTATCATTAAGAGTCCCAATGAAATCATAATCGGTCACCGTATTTCCTTCCAATGACCATCCACTTCCACTTCCTGCTGGATCTTGCCACGTTGCATTTCCTGTAGCATCAGAAGTTAAAACTTTTCCTGCACCTTCATTAATCCCTGAAAATTTTAAAGCTCCATTAGTAACCAACGCTTTTCCGGTATTTGACGAAATAAAGAGTCCGGCAGTACCCGTTCCGCTTGCCAAACCTCTCACGCCAGTACCATCATCAGTATCCCCAGAAACTCCCCATCCATAAGCTGCTCTTCCGGATATTGCTATACCCAAAGTTCCTGTTCCCATAATGGTCCCACGAACAGCAGTAGATAAAACCCCACTACTACTAGGATTGGATTGCGCTTGACCGTAAACGCCAGTGCCAAAACCACCTACGGAATTGTTTATTCCGGAGATTGCAGGTGCAACATTTGTAGAACTTGTATTTTCAAAATAACCTGCTGAATTCGATGAGGCCCCGGAATTAGTTATTTTAAACGGAACTATATCCGCAGATGATGTTCCTGCATAAGGCAATTTGAATCCCGCATTTTTCGCATACATTGCATAAGGAACACTCAACAGTTGCGATGTTCCTGCAATCGTATAATTCGTTCCGCCAGTTGGGTCGGTTTCTGTTTTTAGATAATAATTTCCTGTTGACCAATCGATTGATGCGAATGTCCCAGAAAGTACTGTTCCCGAACCGATTGCTAAACTCACCAATCCGTTTGCGTTCGTAGTTCCCGATAAAGTTTCAGAATATACGACGGTTCCAGTTCCAGAATTTTGTAGAATGCTCGCTTTGATTCCTACATTCTGGTTTTGAATTAATTGTCCGGTTGCATTTCTTACAACAGCTTGATAACTCATTTTTTCTGGAGCTTGCGCAGAAACCAGATAAGTTCCGAATGCGAAAGCCGCAATTAATATTATTTTTTTCATTGTGATTGATTTTTGTTTGAAATGTGAATAATGATTAAAAAAAATCATTACACACTATTAATAATTATTTACCATTACCACTATCTTATGAGATACAAGGAAAAAGTATTGCTCGTAGAGTTGCCTTGTATGATGTTACGAGTTACATTAGTGCTTTGTGAGATAGCAATGCGTACAGTGTCTCCCTGATTTAGTTGCAATGTTGCTTGCACAGGAACGTGGTTTGTTGCATAGGTACTTTCTGCCGTATAAACAAATACTTCACTGTCTAAAGAATTAACTTTGATACGAATACCAATGACAGATGGTGATGTTCCGCTAGGAATAGCGATTTTTGTAAAAACTTGATATAGACCAGTTTTTGGTACGGTGTAGGTCCCAGTGTTGGAATCGTAGGTGCCGCCACCATCATTGTAAGTAGGAGTGAGTTTCCAAACGGTAATTGGGGTATCGGTGGTCGGGATATTAAAATCAGTTCTCAAACCATCTAGTTTAAACTGTACGTTTTTGCTTGCATCTTGCCAAGTCGCATTTCCCGATGCATCACTTGTTAGCACTCTTCCCGCCGCTTCATTAATTCCTTTTAATTGTACTTTTCCAACAGTTTTTAAAGCCAAACCAGGATTAGTCGGATTGATGTTGGAGAACAAACCAGCAATACCCGTTGCGCCATAAGATTCTCCTTCTATGGCTGCACCACTACTTACAGATGAAGCTTTCAATGCAGAATTATTGTTGTTGGGATTATTAATAAGAAAATCACCAGCACGATTGTTTCTACTATATGAAGAAACGCCATATCCGTCAACACTAGTTCCTTTTACACCTATTCCGCTTGCTGCAATTCCTTCTACTCCTGCGCTGGTAAAACTTGTGGTTCCAGTCACGGTATTCACACCTCGCAATGTTCCTTTGTATGAAGGTCCTTCTCCTTGTACGACTGCAGTCGCAGTTTCAGATGTTCCTAAAACAGTAAACTTAACAGAACCATCCAACGTAGGAACATTTATTCCCACGCTTGTTCCATCGTCGGTTATTTGAGAATTTCCTAAAGTATTAGCCGAAGTGAATTTCGAGATTTTATTATTTGTTCCCGAGATTCCACTTCCGCTACCAGAAGCTTTCGCGTACATCGCATACGGAACGCTCAGCAATTGCGATGTTCCTGCAATCGTGTAATTGGTTCCGCCAGTTGGGTCGGTTTCTGTTTTCAGATAATAATTTCCCGTTGACCAATCGATTGTAGGGAATGTCCCGGAAAGTACCGTTCCTGAACCGATGGCAAGATTCACCAATCCGTTTGCATTCGTCGTTCCAGTTAATCTTTCCGAGTAAACAACCGTTCCTGTTGCCGAATTTTGTAAAACGCTTGCTTTGATTCCGACATTTTGATTTTGTACCAATTGTCCGGTTGCGTTTCTTACAACCGCTTGATAACTCATTTTTTCTGGAGCTTGAGCCGAAACCAGATAAGTTCCGAATGCGAAAGCCGCAATTAATATTAATTTTTTCATAATGATTTTATTTTCGTGATTTTTAATTAAAGTTTGTTTTGAATTTTGAAATTCTTGTAGATTAACACCAGAATAATTCTGCTAAACCCACGATAAATATTAGTTTCTATAAAAAACCAAAGTTCCAGACAAGGTTCCCGGATTGCTGAATGCGCCAACATTCAAATTGGTATAAGCTCCGGAATTGGTGGAAGGTTTTAGAACAATTCCTGCCAAATCAACCGAAACTTTGTTGCCTTCAACTTTTAAAGTTAATGTTCCAGAGGTGTCGCTAGAAGTGTATTCGAACAAGCCACCGCCTCTTATTTCGGTGATGTTCATCCAAATATGATTCGGTGCAGTATCGTTTTGGTTCGCAACCAAAGTGTAAGTAGTGGTTGCAGTCGGTAATTCATTAATATTGAAAAAAGTTGAAAAAGTTTTCAAACTATTGGCTTCATCTTTTGCACCAATATAACGACTTCCCATTACTACAGCCCAACCGCACGAACCATTGATTTTGTATTGTTCGCCACCTGCAGTTAGCGTAATGTTTGCGGCTCCCGCTTCGGTGGTGATTTCTTCTTCTATATTATTGTCGTCATCGCTTTTGCAGGCCATTAAACTAATGAATGTAAGGAAGGTAAAAAATAAAGTTTTCATGATTTGTAATTTTTTAAATGTTAGAATTTGTTGATAATTAATCGGATATTTTTGTTCCGTTTATCGTAAGAAAAGAGGTTGAAGTAAGTGGGGCAAACATTACGAAGTATACAGATTGTGGTGAAGCAAAATAAACATCAAAGGACTTATCACAAGATGCAACTTTCTGAGTATTAATGTCATCCAAAAATGGTGCATAAACTTTATAATGAGTTTTATTTAATACAGTTGGGTCACTCGTATAACTCATCATAATTTTGTCTTTTTCATGATTTCCTTTTTCAGAAACCATATTTACATCAAAATGATACAAACCAGGAACGGCAATATTTAGTTTAATAGAACGTAACCCACTAGTTGTAGTTGCATTAGTAGCTGTGTTGGCTCCGAAGTTATAGAAGGTATTAACTGGCTCCATCAGTTGATTCTCCCCAACTTTCATTTGAAAAACAAACCGAACTTTATCGCTATATGCAGATTTTCCAGCACTTTTCGCATACATCGCATACGGAACACTCAATAATTGCGATGTTCCTGCAATCGTATAATTCGTTCCACCAGTTGGGTCGGTTTCTGTTTTCAGATAATAATTTCCAGTTGACCAATCGATTGAAGAGAATGTTCCCGAAAGTACCGTTCCTGAACCAATCGCGAGACTTACCAATCCGTTGGCGTTTGTTGTTCCAGTTAAACTTTCGGAATAAACAACTGTTCCTGTTGCAGAATTTTGCAAAACACTTGCTTTTATTCCTACATTTTGATTTTGAACCAATTGTCCGGTTGCGTTTCTTATAACCGCTTGGTAACTCATTTTTTCTGGAGCTTGTGCTGAAACCAGATAAGTTCCGAATGCGAAAGTTGCAATTAATATTAATTTTTTCATTATAATTATTTTTTTGTAGAAGTGTCTTCTATTATTGCTTAATAAACTTTATGTCCAGAAAAGTTTGATATCGAATCTACTGTTACCGTTTCGTTAATACTTTTATATATTTCAAGTGTTATTTTTTCACCTGCCTCGAGTTTTTCGGTAGCAGAAATGTTTCCTGTTGAAGCAGTTTTGGCTCCAGCGTAAACGGGTATGTACGTTTGACTTAAACCAGATGTGGAGGATGATGATTTTAATCTAATGGCAATAATTCCGTCTAACGAAGAAATTTGAGCGTCGGTAAAACTAATATTAACATTAAATTGATAAACACCAGTTGAAGGAATCGTGTATTCATAAGAACTAGTAGATTCGAAATTGAAGCCATCATTAAAGTAAACAGCATCAAATGCAATCTTCTGGAAAGTGCCAACAGAAGTTAATGCAAAATCGTTATAAAGTCTGGCCTTAAATGCAGTGTTCGTATTAGAAGTTTGCCACGTTGCATTTCCTCCGGCATCTGAAGTTAAAATTTTTCCTAAACCAGATCCGCTTGTTACTTGCAGATTAGTGGTTTTTGTTTTTCCGCTTACTTCTAATTTTTCTGAAGGATTTGAAGTGCCTATCCCAACATTACCAGTTACTTTTTGTAATGTCATATTGTTTACACTACCTCCTGGAGCGTAAGTTGATAAGTATAAATTATGGTTTGTAGTGGTTCGCAAACTAGCACCATCTTCAGTTGTGAATATTGACAACCTAGTATTTCCATCTGCTGATACTTGTGTATATCCAACATAGCTGTCAGAAAATCCGGTACTTGGTCTGGCTTTAACTGTGAGAGGTGAACCAATCAAATTTGTCCCAATTCCAACGTCTCCATTGTTGGTATTCATAATACTAGTCCTTCCCATGTTTGGAGGAAGTTCTGTCCATAATGAGGAACTTCCGCCCGCACTTTTCGCGTACATCGCATAAGGAACACTCAACAGTTGCGAAGTTCCTGCAATTGTATAATTGGTTCCACCAGTTGGGTCGGTTTCTGTTTTCAGATAATAATTTCCAGTTGACCAATCGATTGAAGAGAATGTTCCCGAAAGTACCGTTCCTGAACCAATCGCGAGACTTACCAATCCGTTGGCGTTTGTTGTTCCAGTTAAACTTTCGGAATAAACAACTGTTCCTGTTGCAGAATTTTGCAAAACACTTGCTTTTATTCCTACATTTTGATTTTGAACCAATTGTCCGGTTGCGTTTCTTACAACCGCTTGGTAACTCATTTTTTCAGGCGCTTGCGCTAAGGCGAAACTTCCTAAAAATAATCCTGTAATTAATATTAACTTTTTCATGGTTGTTATTTTTTGATAATTTTAAACGTTATCAAGATTTTATTCTCTCTCATGATTCTCATGATGTACATAGAAGAAGAAAGAGAACTGAAATCGAGCTCGTTTTTCTTTTGGCTAAAGTTTCCTTTTCGAATCAGTTTTCCTTGCGTGTCATACAATTGATAAGAAGAATTGCTGTACATTTCCTGGTTAAAATCTACGAAGAGAACGTCCTTCACAGGGTTTGGATATAGAGAAATGTTTTTCTCCGCATTTCCATTTTCCGAAACTGCGAGTGTTACAATTTCGTAAGGTTGTTGTACACCTTCTGTAATTTCGTTATTGGCTCCTTTTGCAGAATAAGTGATCTGTCCAACGCTGTAAGAGACACTACCAGTAGCGCCGGTTGCTGTGTTTCCGGTGGCGAGCATTGCAGTTTGAGCTTTCATCAATCCTAATGGAAGAATTGCTACCACGAGGACTTTCATTAATAATATTCTTTTCATTGTAATAGGTTTTAAAATTTTTATCGAAATTATAGAGAAAGCCATCCTAGAAAAAGAGCGAATAGACGAACGACATTTTAAATAGACGATTGTCATTTTTTTTCTTACATTTGATGAAAACACAAAAACGATAATGGAAAACTTGAATTGTATTATTGTTGATGACAACGAGATAGACCGATTGACGGTTTTGTCTTTTGCAAAGCGGTTTCCGAATCTCAATATTCTTGGAACTTTCTCAGATTCCACCGAGGCTTTGAACGCCATCGAAAATCATAAAATCGATATTTTGTTTCTCGATATAGATATGCCTGGATTGTCTGGCGTAGAACTTCGCAAAAAAGCAAACCAAGTCCCAGTCTGCATTTTTATTACTTCTCATCCAGAATTTGCCGTAGAAAGTTTTGAGTTGGAAACTCTGGATTTCATTGTAAAACCATTGAAGTTTGAACGGTTTGAACATACGATGAGAAGAATCATCGATTTTTTTGAAATTAAAAACAAAGCCAACCTTTTCGAATCCAGCATTGGTGGCGATGTGATTTATATTAAAGAAGGCCACGAACAAATCAAACTCAAACTTCATGAAATCCTCTATTTAGAGGCTTTGAAGGATTATACTTTAATCATCACGCAACAAAGAAGACATTGCGTGCTTTCGACCATTGGTTCTCTTTTAAAGGAAGCCAGTTTTCAGTCTTTCATTCGTATTCATCGCAGTTTTGCGGTGCAGAAACAATACATTAATAAAATAAATACCAACGAAATTATTTTAAATAATGATTTCGCAATCCCTATTGGCAGAAGTTTTCGCAACAACTTAGATTGTATCTTATGAAAAAGATAATGCTCTTTATTTCTCTTTTGCATTTGACTGTTTTGGTTGCTCAGAGCAGGTCTAACCAACAAGTTGTTGATTCTATTTATAAGTCATTACCAAGTATTTCTTCTGATAAAGATTTTGTTCTTGCTTACACAAAAATGGCATCAGAATATTCAGCTTTGGATAGCGACAAAGGTCTTTTTTATGGAAAAAAAGCATTAGAAATTTCAAAAAAAATCAATTGGAACGAAGGTCAATCAATTGCTTTAACTGCTTTGGGAGAAAATAATTTTTGCCAAGGAAAATACCCCGAAGCTTTTAAAAATTACGAAAATGCGCTGCGTTTCACCAAAAACAAAAGCACGATTAGTCAGATTTACAGAAGTTTAGCGATAGTTTATAATTCGCAAGGTGATTATTCCAAATCTATGCAATATGCATTTGACGCTCTGAAAATGAGTGAAATAGAAAAAAACGAAACGGAAAAAGCCAAAAATTACAATACCATTGGAGCCGTATATTTTTATACCAACCAAACATCCACAGCAATATCTTACTACAATAAATCTTTGAACATCAGCCGCCGTTTAAACCTAAAGCGGGAAATTTGTAAAAGTTTGCAAAATATTGGATCAGCATATTCTGATACTTATGATAACAAGAATGCTGTAATTTATTTTAACAAATCATTGGCTCTAGCAAAAGAAATCGACTTCAAAGAAAGCATTACCACCAATAATTTTTTTTTAGGAAGAGTATATATTGAAGAAGAACAGTTAGAAAAAGCCTTACTATATATTATTACTTCAAAAAAATATGCAGAAGAAATAAAAAATTACCGAATATTCAATTCTTGCATATTGCTCGAAGCTGAAATTTACACCAAGCAATCCGATAAGGTTTCCGAACCTGAAAAAACAACCTTACTCAACAAAGCAGAAAGCAAGCTTCAGGAATCAATTGATAAAGCAAAGAAATCTAATAGTTTAATCAATCTGAGTAGATCATATAAGCAAATTTCTAATCTTTATTTTTTGAAAAAAGATTATAAAACAACAGTGAAATACCAACTTTTGTATAATCAAATCAAAGATTCCATCTACAATTCTAAAAGTAAAGAAACAATTAAAAACCTAGAAGACAAAAGAACAATTGATGTAAGAAACAAAGAAATACAAATACATAAAATACAGCTAGAAAATAAAGAAAAGCAAAAATGGTATTTTATTTCCGGGCTTTTTTTACTTGCAATCATCGGAGGTTTGCTCTATAATCAAAGCCGAAATCGTAAAAAAAGCAATCAAAAATTATCCTTTTTAAATGCCGAACTCGACAAAGCCAACAAAAACAAAATGCGCTTTTTCGGAATCCTCAATCACGATTTACGAAGTCCGGTTTCTTCGCTCGTTCATTTTCTTCATCTTCAAAAAGACGCTCCAGAATTGATGACCGAGGAAACCAAAACTCGATTGAGCAATCAAACCGTAAATTCCGCGGAACGCCTTCTACAACAAATGGAAGACCTTCTTTTGTGGTCGAAAAGCCAGATGGAAAAATTTCAAGCCGAGAAAAAAAAATTCCCCGTAAAACAGCTTTTTTCTGAACTGAAAAATGAATTTGTTTGGGTGGAAAACACGGAATTATTTTTCGAAAACCCATTAGATTTAAAATTATTTTCCGACAAAGAATATCTGAAAACCATCCTCAGAAATCTCATCGGAAACGCTGTAAAAGTTCTTGAAAATAAACCAGATGCAAAAATTATTTGTTCCGCTCAAGAAATTTCTGGCATCACAAAAATCTCTGTAAAAGACAACGGCGGTGGAACGAATATCGAAAAATTCAAAGCTTTATACGATGATAAAGAAAGCATTGGAATTAAGCAAGGTCTTGGTTTGCACGTGATTAGAGATTTATGCAGCGCAATCAACACAGAAATAGAAGTGAAAACCGACCAAAAAATCGGCGAAACAGAAATTATATTAAGTCTTAAAAAAGGATAGAATTTGAGATAGTAAAATTTCGTAACGTTAAAAAAGATATATTTCCGAAACCAACTGACAACTCTTATCTTTTATTAAGTGAAAACTTGGCTTAAAATTCCTATTTTTGTCTAAAATTATTCAGAATTGAAAACCCATTTCATTGCCATTGGCGGTTCTGCGATGCACAATCTTGCCATTGCGCTCAAAGATAAAGGCTATCAGGTCACAGGCTCAGACGATGCTATTTTCGAACCTTCAAAATCCCGATTGGATAAAAAAGGAATCCTTCCCGAGGAATTGGGTTGGTTTCCCGAAAAACTGACTTCGGATATTGATGCCGTAATCCTCGGAATGCACGCGCACACCGACAATCCTGAACTTGCCAAAGCAAAAGAATTAGGTTTGAAGATTTATTCTTATCCAGAATTTCTGTACGAACAATCCAAAGAAAAAACCAGAGTGGTCATCGGCGGTTCCCACGGGAAAACCACGATTACCTCGATGATTCTCCACGTTCTCAATTTTCATCAGAAAGATATCGATTATATGGTTGGTGCCCAATTGGAAGGCTTCGATTGTATGGTGAAGATTACGGATGACAACGATTTTATGATTCTCGAAGGCGACGAATATCTGTCTTCTCCGATTGATTTGCGTTCTAAATTTTTATTATATCAACCCAATATCGCTTTGGTTTCTGGAATCGCTTGGGATCACATCAATGTTTTCAAAACCTTTGATGATTACATCGACCAATTCAGAAAATTTGTTGCGAGCATCACGCCTGGCGGAGTTTTGGTTTATAATGAAGAAGATGAAGAAGTGGTGAAAGTGGTGGAATCGGCTGAAAATTATTTCAGAAAAATTCCTTACAAAACGCCAGCTTACAAAATAGAAAACGGAATTGTCAATCTGAAAACCGATATGGGCGATATTCCATTGTCAGTTTTCGGAAAACACAATTTGCTGAATATGGAAGGTGCAAGATTCATCTGCTCTCAATTGGGCATTATGGAAGAAGAATTCTACGAAGCGATTATGAGTTTCAAAGGCGCTTCCAAACGTCTTGAAATTGTCAAAAGAGATGATGGCGGACTACTTTACAAAGATTTCGCGCACGCACCAAGCAAAGTGAAAGCGACCGTTTCCGCATTTGCAGAACAGTTCTCAAAAACTAAAACATTTGGATTTCTAGAATTGCACACTTATTCCAGTCTGAATCCAGTTTTTCTTGAGCAATACGACCACGCAATGGACGGTTTGGACAACGCCGTCGTTTTCTATTCAGAAGACGCTTTGAAAATCAAAAGAATGGACCCGATTTCTCCAGATTTGATTAAGGAAAAATTCAAAAATGAAAACCTGAAAGTCTTTACCAATGCAGAAGACCTTCACGCTTACTGGGAAACTTTGGACAAATCCAAAGGCGCTTTTGTGATGATGAGTTCCGGTAATTTCGGCGGTTTGGATTTGACGAAATAATATGACAGAAATTCCTAAAAAAATATTAGCAAGACAAAAAGAAATTACCAGCGATTTTCTCAAAATTGTTGATGATAATCTTGCTGATGTTTTATCAGGAAAGTCCGAAGAAATCTACGAAATTCGAGATGTTGCGGAAAAAATGCACATCCACCCAAGACATCTCAGCAATACCATAAAACTGGTGACAGGCAATTCACCGTGTTCGTTTGTTGAAGATAAAATTCTCGACGTAGCGAAATTATATCTGGCAGAAAACAAAATGAGCATTGCAGAAATTGCAAAAATTCTGACTTACGACCCTTCAAATTTTACCAAATTTTTTAAAAGATTCGCAGGAATTACACCGAAACAATATCGAGAAGTAAGTCTTTCAAAATCTGAAATGCTCACCGAATAAACTGATACTGTCACCATTTTTTATATTCCTTTAATTCTACCTTTGTCTCATAAAATTAAAACATTATGTCACAAAACAAAATAGCATTAGTTACCGGCGGGAGCCGTGGTTTAGGAAAAGAAATGGCCTTTAGAATTGCCGAAAAAGGTCTGGATGTGCTCATCACATACAACAGCAAAAAAGATGAAGCGGAATTTGTAGTTGCTGAGATCGAGAAAACTGGACAGAAAGCATCTGCACTTCAATTGGATGTTTCAGATTCCAAAAATTTTGATAAATTCTTTAACGAATTAAAAACTGTTTTGAAAGGTAAATTCGGGACAGAAAAGTTTGATTATTTGGTTAATAACGCAGGAATCGGAATCAATGCGCCGATTGCCGAGATGAATGAATCGGATTTTGACAGTCTTGTGAATATCCAATTCAAAGCACCGTTTTTCCTCACTCAAAAATCTCTTGAATTCATAAATGATGGTGGAGGGATTGTGAATATTTCTTCCGGTTTAACGAGATTTTCTATGCCTGGTTATGGCGCTTACGGAGCTTTGAAAGGCGCAATGGAAGTTTTGACAAGATACGAAGCGCAAGAATTCGGAAAACGTGGAATCAACGTGAATGTGGTTGCTCCGGGCGCCATAGAAACAGATTTCGGAGGTGGTGTTGTGAGGGATAATGACCAAGTGAATCATCATATAGCAAGTGCAACGGCATTGGGTCGGGTAGGACTTCCGTCGGATATTGGCGGTGTTGTGGCTTTCCTTTGTACCGACGATGCAAAGTGGATAAATGCCCAACGAATCGAAGTTTCTGGTGGTGTGAATCTTTAAAAATAGTCAGCCTACGAAAAACCGATAATTTATTCTGAAATAAAATTGGTTTTCAGCTTTAAAAAAAAAGTTCACATTTGAAGGTGAGGTAAAGTGAAAGCTAACAGAAATGTTAGCTTTTGGTTTTAATAAGATGATGAAGAAAATCACTTACCTATTATAAATTTCCCATACTGGCGTTGAAACTAAATTTCCATTCACAAATTCCCAGCTATCCCAACTGAAAATTAATGTATTTTGAGTAATTGTGATTCTTTGACGTTGATCCATCAATGATGGTGGGTCGTAGATATAACTCGTCTCTGATTCTTTGTAAAGTTTCCCAGCGTCTATGTAGCTTTTACACTCATTGTCCTCTGTATAATAATTGGTAAATGTGGCTGAAAATTGGTCAGGAATTTCCAAAGTACTTTTCAATCTGCATTCTGCAAGATTATTTTCTTTTCCGTTTGTGTAAGATTTTTTCAATTTCCACGTTCCAAAGATTTCATTTTTTGGTTCGTCTTCTCGTTTACAATGATACAAAAGCAAAATCGCAAGAGATAAAATATAAAGTTTCATAACATTTGATTTTTAATTAAATCAAATTTATGATTCAGGAGTTTCAAAAACATTGATTCAAATCAAGACTCCAATTTTTTCTTACAGCGCGAATAAGTTTCTGGCGTGATTTGCAAATAAGATGCAATAATCTTGTCTGTGATTCTGGATTCTAACTCTGGGTTTTCCTTAATGAAAATTTCAGTTTTTTCCTGAGGAGAATATTGCGTCAGAAATTCCAATCTTCTGATTTGATAATTCTGAAATTGTTCAAAATAGTGGTGTAGATCTTCTTTGCATTATCGGATTGGGAAACAAACCGCAGAAAATTCTCCTGAGAAATAATGAACAAAACACAATCTTCCAAAGCCTGAATAAAAGCCGGAGAAGCCATCTTCTCCTGAAAACTAATCAAAACCGTACAAAACTGATTTTCTTTCACAATCAATCGTGTGAATTCCGTTCCGTTGGAATTGATGTGGAAAGTTCTAAGAATTCCTTTCTTGACAAAATAAATATGTTTGCAAACGTCACCAGAATTCAAGAAAATCTCATTCTTCTTCTAGGTTTGAATTTCAAAATAATCATCGATTCTTATAACATCATCATTATCCAATCCAAAAATTTTTTGGACATAATTTATCAAGTAATCGAAGTCAGACATTTAGGAAATTATATTTGACATTAATCTTCCAACCAACTCGTTTTATAACTTGGGTCTTCCACTTTTATCGCTTCTTCCGTCAATTTAAAAGGTCGGAAAGGGTCAACCATCACCGCATATTCGTCGGTAGATTTTTTCCCAATACTTCGTTCCATCGCGCCAGGATGCGGACCGTGAACAATCCCGCCAGGATGAAGTGAAAAATCCATTAAATCAACGTGGTTTCTGCTCATAAAATCACCTTCTGTGTAAAACAAAACCTCGTCTGAATCGATGTTGGAATGATTGTAAGGCGCAGGAATCGCTTGTGGATGATAATCGTACATTCTTGCCACAAAAGAGCAAACCACAAAATTATGCGCTTCAAAGTTCTGATGAACCGGAGGTGGTTGATGAATTCTCCCCGTAATCGGTTCAAAGTTTTTGATATTGAATTTGTAAGGATAAAAATAACCGTCCCAACCAACGACATCAAACGGATGCGTGGCATAAATGAAATCCGTGATTTGATTTTCCTTTTTGACTTTGATGAGAAAATCGCCTTTCTCATTTTCCGGTTCTACGAAAGTTGGCGGAACAATATCACGCTCACAAAATGGCGAATGTTCCAGCAATTGCCCAAACTCATTTCGGTAACGTTTGGGCGTGTAAATAGGGGAATGCGCTTCTATGAAAAGGAAAACATTGTCTTCAGATTCCAATTCCAGTTGATAAATTGTTCCTCTCGGAATGATGAGATAGTCGCCGACAGAGAAGTCAATGTTTCCGAGCATTGTTTTGAGAATTCCCCTTCCGGCGTGTACGAAAAGCAACTCGTCGCATTCTGCGTTTTTATAGAAGTAGTCTGGAGATTTTCTTGGTTTTGCCAGACCCATTTTCAAATCGTTGTTTAGCATCAAAACCTTCCGGCTTTCCAAAAAGTCATCTTCAGCGGTCACTTTTGCGCCTTTTATCATTCTTGGTGTGACGTTTTTCTCGACCGCAATTTTCGGCGTCACGTCTTTTGCTTCGCCTATGGATTTGATTTGAGTCGGGCGATGCGTGTGATACAACAACGATGCAATGCCGTGAAAACCTTCTGTTCCAAAGAGTTGCTCGTAATAGAATTGGTTGTTTTCGGATTTGAAAACAGTGTGTCTTTTTGGTGGAATCTTACCTAGCTGAACGTATCTCATTTTGTTGGATTTGGCTTTTCTCAAATGTAATATTTTTTTGAGAATTAGATTGCAACTTATTCTTTAACGCAAAGCGCGCAAAGATTTTTTGACATTCTTGAAAATATTTTTGAGTTCGCAAAGGCGCTTTGCTCAGCTAAGATTGTTAGTTTCTCGCAGATGAGGCGAATTTTGCAGATTTGAATTTAATAGGAAAAGTTGGATTAATAAACAAATCTTCAACTTTGCGAAGCTGCAGCCCGACTTGAGTGGAAATCCTTTTTTGCTTTGACTTTGGTTCTATTTAGAGAGAAATCGTCGGCAAAAAAGATTGGGAACCCTTCGACTACGCTCAGGATAAACTACCAAGCGTAAATAGCTGCCCCAAATAAAAAATACAACATCAACTTTTCTTGATTCTTCATTCTTGATTCTTGTATCTTTTACTATCTTTGAGATTATTAAAATTTTTACAAATGAATGATTCATTAATGGTTTCGGAAATTTCGGAAATCGAAAGAGCAGAATTTTACAGAAAAACGTATATGCACGTCGCAGTGGCGATTTTGGCGTTCGGAGCAGTGGAAAGCATCTTGCTAAAAGTGGTTCCGATGGAAATGATTTTGTCGATGGTTTCAGGCCAATACACTTGGTTGCTAATCATCGGTGTGTTTTGGATGGTTTCTATGTTGGCGACCAAATTGTCATTTTCCGTTTCAAAAACCACGCAATATTTGGGATTGGGATTGTTTGTTTTGATACAAGCCGTGATTTTTCTCCCGATGTTGGGCATCGCAACTTTGTACGCACCCGAAATCATCACGCAGGCAGCGTTGGTAACGGCTTTTATGTTTGCTGGATTGACAGCGGCAGTTTTCCTCACCAACAAAGATTTTTCTTTCCTTAGAAACATTATCGTGATTGGTGGATTTGTAGCGTTGGGCGTGATTGTGGTTGGCGCAATTTTCGGGTTCAATCTTGGACTTTGGTTCTCTTTGGCGATGGTTGCGTTGGCAAGTGCGAGTATTTTGTATGAGACTTATAACATCAAAAACCAATACTCGAAAGGTCAATATGTAGGCGCAGCTTTACAATTGTTCTCATCCATAATGCTTTTGTTCTGGTACATTTTGAGAATATTTCTGAGCAGAAGAGATTAGAAAGGATGTTAGAATCTAGATATTAGATTTTAGACAATTAATATTAAACT
The DNA here is from genome assembly GCA_017989575.1 of Chryseobacterium sp. GTDB lineage: Bacteria > Bacteroidota > Bacteroidia > Flavobacteriales > Weeksellaceae > Epilithonimonas. Next base: position 955 of record JAGNPP010000013.1, on the reverse strand, counting down.
CATCATTTTTTTGATGAGTTTTTTTGTGTGCGAAAAATTAAAACGAAAGTAAATTTTTTATTTCTAATAAAATTGTTAGCTTTGTCTAACATTTTTGTTTTAATGAAATTACTTTACATCATACTCAGTTTATTTTCGGTTTTTATTAATGCGCAAATTGAATCTATTCCAAAAGATTCTTTAAATTCTTCCGTGGACACTCTGAAGGTAGCGGAAACTATTCGGCAAGATTCCATCACTGCGTCCATTGACACTTTGAAGAAATCAAATGATATTGATGAAGTCACAATCACCCAACTTCCCGTGCAGAAGTTGAACAGTCCGATTTCGACGGATGTTTATTCGCAACAATTCTTTAGAAAAAATCCGACGGCTAATATGTTTGAAGCGATTGCGATGGTCAACGGCGTAAAACCTCAGCTGAATTGTGCGGTTTGTAATACGGGCGACATTCACATCAACGGTTTGGAAGGCGCTTACACGATGATTTTGATTGACGGAATACCGATTGTAAGTTCACTTTCCACAGTTTACGGACTCAGCGGAATTCCGAATAGTTTGATTGACAGAATCGAGGTGACGAAAGGTCCGGCTTCTTCTATTTACGGTTCGGAAGCGATGGGCGGCGTTATTAATATCATTACAAAAAATGCTTTGCAGGCGCCGGATTTTGCTACAGATGTGATAACGGGAAATCAAGGTGAAATCAATCTTGATATTGCAAAAAAAATGTTTGATAACAAGAATTTTTCCAGTTTGTTGAGTCTCAACTATTTCTATTTTGGGAACAGAATTGACCAAAATAAAGATAATTTCACCGACACGCCCTTGCAAAACCGAATCTCAGTTTTCAACAAATGGAATTTTAAAAGAAAAGAAAATCGCCAAGCGAGTTTTGCTTTGAGATATTTTTACGAAGATAGATTTGGTGGCGAAATGCAGTGGCAAAAGCGAA
>JAGNPP010000153.1 GCA_017989575.1 Chryseobacterium sp. | reverse complement strand
GTTCATGTATTTAATGACTTGGTAATCAATTAAATATACGATTTTTTAATCAAATGAACAATCTTTTTTCTTTAAATCTCTAAATGCACAACAGGTGGTTTTAAATATATCAATTTTTAAGGACTTGGAATATTTTTTTTAATTTTTTAGAAAATTAAAATTTAATGATTGATTGTGAGTGTTTTATCGATTAGTTTTTAAAATTATTGCTTGTTTCTAAGTGAGATTTAATCATTTTAATTAACCCAAAATTAACATTCAGTACATATGTTGGTCAGGTTGAAAATAATTGTTTTTTATGTGTATTTGAAAAAATAAATGCAATAAATTTTTATATCTTGTATATTTTTCTATATTTTTACAGCTAAATAAAAAACAATAAACAGTTATTTTAATTAAATGATTAATGTTAGGTTTTTGTTCGTAATATTATTTTTATAATTAAAGTTTTTTTTATTAATTTTATTTTTTTATTTTTCAATCAATAAAATCTATTATAAATTATGAAAAGTGCATCTGAATCCGGTTATCATTTAGACGGAGTTGATAAAGAAATTGTCTATATGTTGATGGATAATGCGAAAACTTCTCTTGCTCATATTTCTAAGCATGTAGGGATTTCTACCACCGCAGTTCACCAGAGAATCAAAAAGCTGGAGCAAGCGGGCGTTATTGAAAATTCAATTTCATTTCTGAATCCAAGAAAAATTGGGTACAAAGTAGTTTCATACATTGGTGTCTATCTAGATCAGCCAAGCCATTATCAAGATGCAATTAAGAACCTAAATCTTGTAAATGAAGTCGTAGAAGCACACTACACCACTGGAAATTACACGATTTTCTTAAAAGTTCTTTGTAAGGATAACGATCATCTGATGGAAATTCTGAATAAGATTCAGAAACTGAAAGGTGTCACGAGAACAGAAACAATTCTCTCCCTGGAACAAAGCATCAGCAGACAACTGAAAGTGTAACTCAGAAAATTTTAAATAACACAATAACACATTCCTCACCGGATGTGTTTTTTTTATGAATGTTTTAAAAATATTTTTAATAGATGTAAAACGTTTGGAGATAATTATTAAATTTACAATCCTCTCAATTCAAATATTGAGATTAAACTAAAACTAAGACTTCTATGACAAAAGTTCTGGAAAAAAACGGAGCCCAAAACGCTTCTTCCCACGCTTTGGAAAGAAACGAAGGAATCCCTTACAACGAAAAATATTTTGATGAAATCAACATCAACAGAAGTGCCATCGAACGCCGAGTGAATACTTTGGGCGGAAGAAGAAGCGTGAAAAAGGAATTTCAGGCGGCTTGGTTGCTGAAGGCTATTACAATGATTGACCTTACGACTCTTGCCGGAGATGATACACGCGGAAACGTGCTTCGCCTTTGCGAAAAAGCAAGAAATCCTGTGCGTCACGATATTTTGGAAAAATTGGGAATGGCAAACAGCAATCTTACAACAGGCGCAGTTTGCGTGTATCACAATTTGATTCCTTATGCAAAAGAAGCTTTGGAAGGAAGTAATCTTCCAATTGCGGCAGTTTCCACAGGTTTTCCGGCTGGAAAAAACTCATTGGAGGAAAAAATTGCAGAAATCAAAAAATCCGTTGCGGCTGGTGCTACAGAAATTGACATTGTGATTTCCAGAGATTTGGTGTTGGAAAGCAAATGGAAAGAGTTGTACGATGAGGTCAAACTTTGCCGACAAGCCTGTGGCGATGCTCATATGAAAACCATTTTGGCAACCGGAGAAATCCCGACTTACACCAAAGTGGCGAAGGCAAGCTGGGTAGCGATGATGGCTGGTTCTGATTTCATCAAGACATCCACAGGAAAAGAATCTGTGAATGCAACATTGGCTGTTAGTTTGGTAATGATTCGTTGCATCCGAGATTATTATCAACTGACTGGCGTTAAAGTGGGTTACAAACCAGCTGGCGGTATCCAAAAAGCGAAACAATCTTTGGATTATTTGGTTTTAATCAAAGAGGAATTAGGCGATGAATGGCTAAATCCGGAATTGTTCCGTTTTGGTGCAAGTTCTTTGCTTGGCGATATCGAAAGACAGTTGGAGCATTACGTTACCGGAAGTTATTCCGCAGGATATCGTCATCCGATGGCATAAAAATTTGAAAATTCAGATTTGATATTTGAAATATTTTTTTCAATTTCAATTTTGAATCTCGAATTTCAAACCTCAAATTTCAAATTAAAAAAAATGGAAATAAAAGAAATATTCGATACAATGGTTTACGGTCCCGCTCCGGAAAGTGCAGCTCCGGCTGTAGATTATCTGGAATCCCACAACAGAACTTTCGACTTGTTCATCAACGGAGAATGGACAAAACCCAATTCCAAAAAATATATGGAGTCTCACAATCCTGCTAACAAAGAACTTCTTGCAAAATTTGCAGAAGCCGATGAAAAGGATGTGGACAAAGCTGTTAAATCAGCAAAAGAAGCTTTGCCAAAATGGGCAGCTCTCGGTGGATTCGAACGTGCGAAATATTTGTACGCCATCGCAAGACAAATTCAAAAACATTCCAGATTGTTCGCAGTCTTGGAAACTTTGGACAACGGGAAACCAATCCGTGAAACAAGAGATATTGATATTCCAATCGTTGTGCGACATTTTTATCATCACGCAGGTTGGGCAAAACTAATGGAAACCGAACTCAGAGATTACAAAGAAGTTGGGGTCATCGGGCAAATCATTCCTTGGAATTTTCCATTGATGATGCTCGCTTGGAAAGTTGCGCCTGCTTTGGCAATGGGAAATACGGTCGTTTTGAAACCCGCTGAATATACCTCATTGACAGCCTTGTTGTTTGCAGAGATCTGTGAAAAAGTGGGGCTTCCAAAAGGTGTTCTCAATATCGTTACAGGAAAAGGAACCGTCGCAGGAACTGCTTTGGTAAATCATAAAGATGTAAACAAAGTGGCTTTCACAGGTTCTACGAATGTTGGTAAAATCATCAGAAGAGAAATTGCAGGAAGTGGAAAAAAAATCTCTTTGGAATTAGGCGGAAAATCACCATTCATCGTTTTTGAAGATGCAGATATAGATTCTGCGATTGAAGGAATTGTGGATGCGATTTGGTTCAATCAAGGTCAGGTTTGCTGTGCAGGTTCCAGATTGTTGGTTCAGGAAAGTATTGCAGAAAAGTTCTATGCAAAACTGAAAGACAGAATGGGGAAACTTCGCGTAGGAAACCCAATGGACAAAGTCATTGATATGGGTGCAATTGTGGACGAATCACAGTATAAAACCATTGACAAATTAGTAAAACTAGGAATAAGTGAAGGTTGTGAAATCTATCAGGCAAAAAATGCAGTTCCTAAAAACGGATTCTATTATCCGCCGACTTTATTCACCGATGTTTCAACTTCCGCAACGATTGCCCAGGAAGAGATTTTCGGACCTGTCTTGGTAGCGATGACTTTCCGTTCTCACAATGAAGCGGTGGCTTTGGCAAACAATTCGAGATATGGATTGGCCGCAAGCATCTGGACAGAAAATATCAATCTGGCATTGGACGTTGCACCAAAAGTAAAAGCAGGAGCCGTTTGGATCAATTGTACCAATCAGTTTGATGCATCAGCAGGATTTGGTGGTTACAGAGAATCGGGATTCGGAAGAGAAGGCGGAAAAGAAGGTTTGTACGAATATACAAAACCAAAAATTGAAGATGAGTTTTCTTCAAAACCAATTATCCCAAAAACGGTAAAATCAAAAACAGAGAAAAAGTCAAAATCAATTCTTGAAGATATCGACAGAACTTCCAAATTATACATTGGCGGAAAACAAACCCGTCCTGATGGCGGTTATAGTATTAATGTCTTGAATGCTTTCGGTGAATATATCGGAGAAGTTTCAGAAGGGAATAGAAAAGATATCCGTAATGCGGTGGAAGCGGCTCACGCAGAAAAATCTTGGGCTGGAATGACTGGCCACGCAAGAGCTCAGGTTCTTTATTACATCGCAGAAAATCTGGCGATTCGTTCGGAAGAGTTTGCAGAAAGAATTGCGGAAATGACCAATCAGTCTTTGGAATCTGCACAAGAAGAAGTAGAAAAATCGATTGAGAGAATTTATACTTACGCTGCATTTGCTGACAAATATGATGGGCAGGCACATTCTACCGTTCAAAGGATGGTGACCTTGGCAATGCCAGAAGCAGTTGGCGTGATGGGAATTGTTTGCCCAGATGAGAATCCTTTGCTTGGATTTATCTCAACCGTGATTCCTGCAATGGCAATGGGAAATAATGTAGTGGTAATTCCCTCAGAAAAACACCCTTTCTCGGCGATAGATTTTTATCAAATCCTCGAAACATCCGATGTGCCTGCTGGAACGGTGAATATCGTAACCGGACATAAGGATGAGTTGGCAAAAGAAATGGCAAAACATTATAATATAGATGGAATCTGGTATTTCGGTACGAAAGAAGGTTGTAAAGATATTGAGTTTTTGTCCGCAGACAGTATGAAACGTACTTGGCTGAATTTCGGTAAATACAGAAACTGGCTGGACAATGCACAAGGCGAAGGCGAAGAATTCTTGCGTCACGCAACAGAAATCAAAAACATCTGGATTCCTTACGGGGCTTAGTGTTTTTTGAAATAAAATTAAAATCGGTCGAAAATCATTTTTCGACCGATTTTTATTCTGCCACCCAAACACTCACATTCCCCGCAGGACAAGGAAAATCTGCCCAACCTTTTTCATCAATCGTAATTTTATCTTCCAAATGTCCAGTAAAATCATAGAAAGTCTGTCCAGCATATCGTTCTCCGATTTCCATTGGTTTGTGATATGCATCTCTGTTGCTTAGAACCACGGCACAACCAGAATGTTCGTTGTCACCTTCACGGATCCAACCCAAGCAATTCGCATCTTCAAAATAATCTCTCTGTTCGCCGTAAGCAAAATTTCTTCTTGCCTTGATGAGTTCTTCAATGGCATCAACTTTTTCAAGATGGATTTCATATTCATTACCATCTTCGCCGTTGTCTTTGTAACTTGCGCCGTACAAATCGGGATAGAAAACACAAGGATAGCCATCTTGTCTCAATAAAATCAAAGCATAGGCAATCGGTTTGAACCAAGTTTCCACTGGCGCTTCCAAAGCCTGAAGCGGTTGCGTGTCGTGATTATCGACTACGGTTACGGCTTTTGTAGGATGCGAACCAACCAATGTTTCATTGAAAATCTCCCTCAAATCATAATCAGGATTGTTGGAGGCTTGGTGTAAGCGATGTTGCAAAGACGAATCAAACAAACTCATACATCCATCTGTAGAATCTATATATGCTTCCAAAAGTGGCAAATCGCCAGGCGCCCAATACTCGCCAACAGCAAAAATATCAACGCCCGTGTTGGAACGCAAAAGAGCCAGCCATTCTTTATAAAAATCCGGCGAAATATGTTTCACGGCGTCCAGTCGAACACCTTCAAAACCGATTTGCTCTTGGTACCATTTTCCCCAATAATTCAGCTCTTCACGAACGAATGGATTTCGATGTTCGATGTCATTATACATCAGGAAATCATAGTTGCCTTTTTCATCATCAATGATATTGTCCCAATGGTCGCCATAATCATTAATGATTCGGAAAATCGCCGTCTCTTGTCCTTCGGCATAATCTACGCCAGTAAAACAGGTAAAATTCCACTCGAAGTCAGAATATTTCTTTTGTCTTCCGTCGAAAGTAAATTTAGTGTACGATTCAATTTCCATCACATCAGAAATCGCCACAGTTCGGTCATCTTCGTCCACTTTTATAGCATTGAATTTCTCCAGCTCATCGCCTCCAGCCTTATGATTAAGCACAATATCCGCAATCACTTGGATTTTATTTTCTTTCAGTGCTTTCACGGCTTCCAGATATTGATCCTTCGTTCCATATTTTGTCGGAATGCCACCTTTTTGGTCAAATTCCCCCAAGTCAAACAAATCGTAAGGGTCGTAGCCAACAGAGAAGCCTGCGTTTGTACTTTTATAAGCCGGCGGAAGCCAAGCTGCGGTAATCCCAAGGTCAGATAAATTTGTTGCCTGGTCTTTTGTATGTTTCCAAAGGAATGAGTCGCCATCGGTGTACCAATGGAAAAACTGTATCATCGTTCCGTTCATAAGAGTGTAGATTTTTTCAGATTGTTTGATTTGATATTCCGTTCTATGAAAATATCAAGCCAAGGAAACTGGGGAAGAAACAACAGAAAAGTAAAAAGAATCAGGAAGAAAGCTTGTAGTCATCAAAACAAATTATTTGTACGCCTATTTCCATCTTCCGCTCCCAATCTTTTTGCCATCGCTAATTCCAGCCACAAAAAAGGATTTCCGTTCCTTTAGATTTGCAATAATGAAAATATGATGGGAAAATATTAAATTTAGAAAAGAGAAAAGCATTTAATTAAACTTTGCTCCGCTCCGGGAAAAACCCAAGGCTTGATT
>JAGNPP010000152.1 GCA_017989575.1 Chryseobacterium sp. | reverse complement strand
CGGCAGCAGAGATAATCGCTGTTCCGTGCTGATCATCGTGCATCAAAGGAATATCCAATTCTTCCTTCAATCGTTGTTCTATATAAAAAGCTTCCGGCGCTTTGATATCTTCAAGATTGATTCCCCCGAAAGTTGGTGCAATTGCTTTTACAGTTTCAATAAATTTGTCTGGATCTTTTTCGTTGATCTCAATATCAAAAACATTGATGCCTGCAAAAATCTTGAAAAGTAAACCTTTACCTTCCATTACTGGTTTTGAAGCTTCTGGACCAATGTCGCCTAAACCTAAAACTGCTGTTCCGTTGGAAATTACTGCAACGAGATTTCCTTTGGATGTGTATTCGTAAACTTTTTGAGGATCGTCGTGGATTGCCATACAAGGCACAGCAACGCCCGGAGAATACGCCAGAGAAAGATCTCTCTGCGAGGAATGCGGTTTGGAAGGAATAACTTCTATTTTACCTTTCGGTTCTTGGCTGTGATAATCTAACGCTGCCTTGTCGAAAGCGATTTGATCTCTTGAATTTTTTGACATTTTTAATTTCTTTTGAGTGAATCAAATTTTGAAAATATTGACTCACAGGTTTTTATTACGAATCTGGTTGCGTAAGGGCGGAGGGCATTGTTGGAGCTCTCCCGATAGAAACTTTGCAAAGTTTCTATCGGGAAGCGACTGCCCGTAGACCGACCCGCTTGTTTTTGCGTTTCAGAAAAGTTCTATTGAAAGACCAAAGCCGGAAAGCAAAAACAAAGGGATACGCCCAAATATTTATGCAAAGTTAAAGCTTTGGAATGATATAGTCACGATGATAATTCACCAGACTTTCTATTGGTTTCTGAACAACAGTACCGATTTTGAAATGGAAATCTGATGCAGCGGCGCGAAGTGAATCTTCGAAAAAATAAGCAATCGAGCCTATGAAATTGACTTCGCATTCTCGGCACTCTTCGTACGGCATCACCTGAAACTCAAGGAAATTCTTGAGTTCTTTGTAGATGAAATTCTGAAAATAAGGATGTGTTTTTCTATCGACAATGAAGCGCGTGAAATCTGCCATATAAGCATTCGCACGAGGATTGTGATACATATTTTTGAGAAGATCGTCTATATTCAACTGATAAATCTCAGTAAACTGCTGGTGCAAATCTGGCGGTAGTTTTTTCATAAAATAATGACGCACCAACTGCTTTCCAAGCGCGCTTCCACTGCCTTCGTCTCCGATGAGGAAACCTAAAGATGGCAATTCGGTTTTGACTTTTTCGCCATCGAAATAGCAGGCGTTGGAACCAGTTCCGAGAATGCAAACAATTGCTGGAACACCTCTGTAAGCCGCATAAGCAGCAGCCAAAAGATCTTCCTTCACGTGAATTTGGGCATTGGTAAACACCTTTTGAATCTCTCTTTCTACAATTAATTTCTTTTCCGAAGTACCACAGCCTGAACCGTAGAAAAAGATGTGTTCTATGTAATCGTGAAATTTTGAAAGTGCCTGATTACTCTCTATTTCAGGAGCAATTAATTCGGGTTTTATGATATTGGGATTGAAACCAATGGTTTCTGTTTTGAGTACTTCTGTACCATCATTTTCCAGGATAACCCAGTCGCATTTGGTAGATCCGCCGTCAACAATAGCAATCATATAATATGTTTTAAGATGCTAATGTAATATTTTTTAGGAAGATTTTCTGATTATTATGTTGGTTGGCCGTCTTGGACCAGCCAATCTTCTATCTCTTCTTCCAGAAAGGAAGTTTGTAATTTGATGGCATTGATGAAATCGTCGGGCACACTTTCTGCGCTCTCGTTGCTTTCGAGATCCCAGAGTTCGTCGGACATCAATTCATATTCTGAATAGATTCGTTTGAATCTGGAATTACTCTTTTCGAGCTCCTCAATCTTTTTTTGCTGAGGCAGAAATTTTCTGTAGGGTCTGTTAGAATTTTTCATTTTAATAATTATATTTTGTGAGATAGGTGTTTGGTTTTTACCGAAAAAATATCCCGACAAGCGGTAAAGCAGGCCAGGCTGTTCATTCATCATCAATTAATTTTCCAAATTCACAAATAAACCCACCTATTAAAGCGAACTATTTAAGATAATTTGAAAATCGATTAATATTAAATAAATGTAAAAATATTTTCAACACGAAAAAATAATTTAACTATTATTTTAAAACATTTAACAATTCGTATAAATTTGCAACTGAAATGAAACAATTACTGCTCCGCCACAAACAAATTTTATTCTTCATCGTCGCCGGCGGCTTGAGCGCTATTGTAGAAATCGGCAGTTTCAAGATTTTCAGCGTTTATCTTCCGCAAGTTTTTGCCGGCGAGTACAATTTTTATGGGATCAAATATCCCTTCAGTAATATTTTATCTACAAGCTGCGGCATCATTACCAACTATTTCCTGAGTATCTGGTTTGTTTTCGAAAGAGGGAAACATTCTAAGAAAAGGGAGTTTGCTTACTTCATCTCGGTGTCTGTGGTTTCAACTTTCATCAGTTTGTTTCTCTTCCAGATTTTGTATCATTTTGTTTTTAGGAGTGTGATAGATTTAGGATTCTATGTACTTTCTCCGGAAATGATGAGCAAGATCAGCTCTATCGTCATCGTTTCGCTCCTGAATTATTCTGTGAAGAAAAAGGTGATTTTTAATGGATAAAAGTCTATTTTTGGACTCAATAGAATATTTGGATGAAGGTTTTTTTAGTTTATCTGTGGCGATTTTGGATGGTAATTTTGGGAACCGTTCTCACTCTGATCTTATTTCTCCCGGTTTATTTATTATCAATTCGGAAGGAAGATTATAAGCTTTGTTATTTCTTCATCCGTCTTTGGGCTTTGGGAATGTTCTTCGGGATGGGTTTTCGCTACAGGCTCATTAAAGAAACCAAAAAAAAGATAGATAAAAAGCAGGCTTACGTCATCATTTCCAACCATACTTCTATTATGGATGTGATGCTGCCGTGTATCCTATTTCCCAATCATCCACTTTGCTACGTCGGAAAAAAGGAGATTGAAAAAATTCCGATTTTTGGAACCGTTTACAGAAGAGTCTGCGTGATGGTGGATAGAAAAAGTGCCAGAAGCCGCGCCGATGTGTACAGACGATGTGCCGAGAGAATGCAAGATGGACAAAGCGTGGTGATTTTCCCAGAAGGTGGCGTGCCAGATGATACCAATGTAATCTTGGATCAGTTCAAAGATGGTGCTTTCATTCTCGCAACCAAACATCAATTTCCGATTGCCGTTTTCACTTTCAAAGGTCTTAAAGAAATGTTTCCTTTTGATAACAAAAAAGGATATCCAGGGCTCGTAGATGTTTTCTTCAATGATATCTTGATGCCGGATTTGCCCCTGAAAGATCTGAAAAAAAAAGCCCACCAAGAGATTAGATTGTCTCTTTTGGAGAAAATAAAATAAATTATTTTATCAATAATACTTTTTACTTACATTTGTTATTATAACATAAACCTTAAGTTCTTATGGAAAAATCTCCAAGCCAGACCAAATGGTCGCAATTTTTATCCCTCATCGTAGTTTTCTTCTTTTGGGGATTTGTTGCAGCAAGTAACGATATTCTCATTCCGGTTTTCAAAAAGTGGTTTGTACTTTCGCAGGTGCAGAGCCAGCTTGTGGCCTGGGCATTTTATGTAGCATATTTCATTGGCTCTGTCATTTTCTTCATCATCTCATTGAAGAGTGACATCCTACAAAGATTTGGATACAAAAAAACGCTTGCTGTAGGTTTGGGACTGTCTGCCATTGGTGCTTTTCTATTTGTACCGGCAGCATCGGCGGCCAGCTTTTGGTTTTTCCTTACAGCTTTATTTATTGTAGGACTTGGATTCTCGGTGCAGCAGATTGTTGCAAACCCGTTGGCCATTAAAATGGGAAGTCCCGAAACCGGCGCACACCGTTTGACATTAGCGGGAGGTATCAATTCTCTGGGAACCACCATTGGTCCTATCCTTTTGGGAATTGTTCTTTTTGGAATGGGTGACAAAGAAGAGTCTAAACCGAAAGACACCAATCTAACGAAAATCGAAATCGTAAAAACGGAATATCAAACGCACAAAGATGAGCTTGCAAAAAACATTGTTGATCTAAGGAAGGATAACCAAGATGATCCTGCGAAAGTAAACGAAGTGATTGCAACCGTCGAAAAAAACATTAAAGATCTCGACGCACAGATGGCGTCTATAGACCAAAATGCGACAGCAAGTGATGCACAAGTGGATGTTTACTCGACAAAACTTGGCGAAATAAAACAAAGATCTACAGAAATCTCTTATCCCATCGGATTTGTAAAAGACCATTTGAAGGAAGTAAAAATGCCATTTATCGTACTGGGAATTGCATTTATCCTGGTAGCCATCTTTATGTTGTTCTCAAAAATCGAAGACCCTGCGAAAGAGGAAGAAGCTGAGATTGACCAAGGTTCTGCAAAATTCAGTGTATTCAACTATCCACAACTTTATCTGGGAATGCTCGCCATTTTCATCTATGTGGGTGTAGAGGTTTCGATTATTAGTAATCTTCCTGCGTTGCTTCATACAAAAGAATTTGGTGGTGTACTTGAGCATAATATTGCGCCGTTCGTTTCCCTATATTGGGGTAGTTTGATGATTGGACGATGGAATGGAAGTATCAACGTTTTTAATATGTCGAAAACCACCAATATGCTGATGAAATTCGTTGTGCCATTTGTGGCTTTTGCCATCATCATTTTTGCAAATGAATTGAGCGGGAAAGATGTTTCAAGTTTTTATGTCTACGCATTTTGGATTTTGGCTTTCATTATTATGAGTTTCATTGGTGGCAAAGCAGCAGGAAAAACACTGATGATTTTCGGAATTGCAGGTGTTGTGATGATGTTGCTCGGATTGGTTTATCCAGACAAAGAAATTGCAAAATATTTCTTTATCTCCGGCGGACTATTCTGCTCTATTATGTGGCCGTCCATCTTCGATCTTGCCATTGCAGGACTTGGAAAAAACACAGGAAAAGCATCTTCATTCTTGGTAATGATGATTTTGGGTGGAGGTATTATTCCTTTGATTCAAGGCTGGATTTGCGACTTCGACAAAACAAGCCCCGATGGCGTGATGGGAATCACTTGGACGCACTTCTCATACGTCATTCCTATTGTCTGCTTTATCTATTTAGCTTTCTATGGTTTTATCACCCCGAAAATCCTGAAAAAGCAAGGCATCGTAATGGGCGAAACTACATCTGGTGGACATTAATAAAAGAAAAACATATCATAAAAAAAGATTTTGGGTGGCTGTTTTGGCTGCCCAATTTTTGTTGTTTTTCATACTGTCTAAAATAACATTTGCGATAGATTTTTTTTCGGCTCTATTTGAATGGAAAAAGAACTTCCACATTTTCCTATTCTCTTGGCTTCATTTTTCCGTCGGCGATCTTCTTTACAGCGTGATTATTTTATGGCTCTGCTTTGTTATTTTTAATTTAATCAAAAAAAAGAGACGCAAGGGTTTGCATTCATTTTTGATTTTCGCTAATATTTTCTATTTTATTTATCAATGTTTTTGGGGAATGCTTTACTTCCAAAAACCGATTTATGACAAATTAGCCAAGAAGGAAATCTCGGAACAAAATTTAAAAAAATTAGCCGTAAAATACCTCAATCTTTCAAGATCCACGCGAGAAAATGTTTCCGAAAACAAAGACGGCATTTTTATCATCTCAAACATTGATGATATTAAAAAAGAAATAATGCTAAAACAGACGCAACTCCCTACCAATCTAAATTCAAAAAAGGCGATTCGGCACTTCTCTGTTAAGGCAAGTTTTTATAAAAATGTTATGAATTACACCGGTATTTTGGGATATTATAATCCATTTACCGCCGAGGCACAGTACAATCCGAATCTGCCCGCCACACAGCTGCCTTTTACGCTGGCCCACGAGATGTCGCACCAGTTGGGCTACGCCAGAGAGCAGGAAGCGAGTTTTGTGGCATTTCTATGTGCCGAGCAGTCCGATAATCAAGATTTTCGCTACAGTACCCAGCTTTATGTCCTGAAAAGCGTTTTGAGAAACTTGAATGCTAAAGATCCGGCTTTTGTAAAACAAATCCTCTCTAAATATTCCGACAAAATGAAAAGAGACCGCGCTAATGATCTTAATTTTTATAAAAAATATGATGGCGCGATGAGCGAAATATTTGGAATAACAAACGACTTCTTTCTGAAGTCCAACCAGCAGGAAGGCCGCGTCACCTATTCCTATTTCCTCAATTTGCTGGTAGCGTATGAAGGATAAAAAAAAAGAATCGTACCGAGGCACGATTCTAAAAACACAAATGATGAAAAAAAATTTATTGCTTCTAAGTGATTGTCTCAAAAGCCCTGTAAAAATATAACATTCTGAATTATCCTCCAAATAAATTTTTAAATAGTCGTTCCTTAACAAAACCCACTATTTAATTTATTTTTAAAAACAGGATTAGAAAACAGCATAATTTGTATCTTATAAAATAAGAAAATAATTTTCTGTTTCAGTAGTTCCATCATTT
>JAGNPP010000151.1 GCA_017989575.1 Chryseobacterium sp. | reverse complement strand
ATTCCATCGCATCGGGCTATATCTTGGAAGCGTTTGACGAGGATGGAAATCCTACAGCTGGCTACGATGCAGGTGGACAGATAGACCACGCAAGAAATGACTTGTTAGTTCGTGTGGCTGGTTCACAATTCAGAACCAAATTTTCTCCAGACGTTAACACAGATTTTGAATTTGGCGTGAAGTACGAAAGAGAAAGCATCAAAGATTTTACCAATGAGTGGCAATTTGTTGACTCCATCGGTTACAGCAATCCAAGAGATTTTGTGATTCCGGGAAATCTTGATACATCCAATCTTAATCTAATGTATCACATTGCAGGACAAAACGATATCAACACAACACGAGTTTCTGCTTATGCTCAGTTTTCCAAAAAATTCTATTGGGGGAACAACAGAATCTTCGTGAACGGAGGTGCGAGAATCCAGAATTGGAGTTTCAACAAAGAAACGATTTTCAGCCCAAGAGCGCAGTTTGCCATCAAACCGAATTGGGATATGGATATGTTGTTTAGACTTGCCGGAGGTGTTTATTATCAGGCGCCATTTTATAAAGAAATCAAGGATTTGACGGGCGCTTTCAATCCAGATATTACGGCTCAGAAGTCTTATCAAATCATCCTTGCCAACGATTATGAATTTCAGTTCAAGGAAAGAAAATTCAAACTAACGACGGAGGCTTATTACAAAAAAATGGAAAATCTGATTCCGTATTATATGGATAATGTGAGAGTTAGATATTCAGGGAAGAATAATTCCGAAGGTTATGCTTACGGTTTGGATGCAAGATTATTTGGAGAATTTGTTCCAGGAATCGATTCTTACATTTCAGCGAGTTATGCCAGAGTTTATGAAAATATCGAAGGAATGGGTTACATCCCGAGACCGACTGACCAGCGTTTCAGATTTGCGATGTTTTATCAGGATTATATGCCGAAATTCCCAAGTATGCGCGTGAATTTGACGTTGACTTACGCCAGTGGATTACCTTCGGGAACGCCTGTGATGTTTGATGGAAATGGTGTTCCAGATTATTTGGCCGCTTACCGTTACCAAAAAACTTTACCAGCTTACAAACGTGTTGATATTGGTTTGACCAAAGTTTTCATCGACCAGAAAGACAACAAAGCGAGCGGAAATTTCTGGGGCAAATTCAAGGAATTGACTTTGGGTGTTCAGATTTTCAATGCATTTAATATCAATAACACAATTGCCAACCAATGGATCAGCGATATTAATGCTTCGCCATCATTGTATTATCCGGTTCCAGTAAGATTGACGGGAAGATTCTTCAACGTGAAGTTAGAATTCAAATTGTAATTTAAAATTTAGTGAAAATGGACAAGCCAGAAAGTCTTTCTCATTTGAGTGACGAAGTGCTGACAAAAAGTTACAACACGGCCAAAGGTATTTTGATTGGATTTATCGTCGTTTTCGTCTTGCTATTTATAACTGCGATTTTCATTACCATTAAAAAAGGTTTTGGTGTTTTTACAATTTTGCCAATCGTTTTTATTTCGATTTTGATGAGTAATATTACCAATTTTAATAAGTTAAAAGCGGAAATGGAAAGTAGGAATTTGATTTAAATTACTCCTTTAAACAAATAACAAAAGCTTCCAATTCGGAAGCTTTTTTAGTTTAATCATCACATTTTTATTCCAACGACAAATATTGTGTGTAAAAGGATTATTAGAATGATTCTTTTTATCATATCGAACTATTCAAAAACAAATCCTGATTCGGCATCAAAAGCTTTTCTTTCATCACGGCTCATTCTATCACGCAATACGTGAAGAGTGTAGGCGCCCCTCACAATATGATTGTCAAGATACATCCAATCTGTCACCTCTTCTGTCTCCAGTTCTACGATGTCATCAAATTTCACTTCTTTGGTAAACTGAGGTTCGTTGCCAATGATTCCTACATATCTTGTACTATTAGGACGTTTCACAACGAATGCTATCCAAATCTGCTCGTAGCCATACGGACTTTTGAAAGCCTTTTTGAGACTGAAGTTCTTAAAATTTGGATTCTTACTTGTGATTGCTTTTTCAAACTCAGAAAACGTGCTTTTTGCAATTTCTATGGCGTGCAACATTTCTTTGTCATCATTATCTAAATTATAAACCGAATTTTCAAATTTCTTAGGTGGTTCTTCTTTAGCTGTGCTGACGGATGTTTGCTGACTCTTACAAAAAGCAAAAATCGTAAGAAGGGATAAGAATAATATGTTTTTAATTTTCATCATTTGTTTGTTTTTTCGTGTTTTCAACTTAGTTTTCTATTTCCATTTTTCATACCACTTTCTTTCCTCCGGCGTGAGGTGATTCACATCTGGAACATATTTCGGATTGGGAATATACCAGTCTAAATCTTCAAAATAACTTTTCAGTTCAGGATTTTGAAACACATAGCCACGTCTTGCAAACGGCAGGTTTTTCAAAAGTTTTCTTTGAAAATCAGTTTCTGGTTTGGCAATATTTCCTGCTTGATAATAGGAGTGTGGTAGATATTCAAAGTCCTGAAAGCCAAGATGATTTGCCGAGTAAACAAACAGATCTCCATCAGGTTTAAAATTGAGTTTCTTAAAAATAATCTTTCCCTTTTGAATGTGAAATTTCACCGCATCTTCTTGGATGAATGCATTTGGTGTTCCTTTTACATTTGCAGTTTTGCCAACGCCGTCGATCTTCCATTCATTGGCATCTTCAAAAAAACTTTTGTTGATGGAGAACGTTTCAAAATCGCCATTGTCTATGATCAACGTGAAATCATCGATCTGATTATTACCCCAACGTTTCGCCGGAGAAAGTGCGTATTCAAAATCGTAATTATAGTCAATGGAGCCCGAAACATCGTACTTGTAAGTGTGTTTGATGATGTTCAGACCTTTTTTGAAGTGGGCTTCAAAATGATAAACGTAGAAAAAATCCACGTAGTTTCCGCTTTTGTTGCCTTCAAAATTTTTGAAATCGATGGCCTTGATTTTCCCTGCGTTATTGTACAAACTGTCTGAAACGTAGGCAACTTTGTAATTTAATTTTTCTTGATTAAGTTCCACTGTGAAATCGCTCATATAAGGATGTTTGCCATTTTTTGGAGCGCCTTCCACATCGCCTTGCGGAGAGAAAGCTTCAAAACCGACAGTCAATATTTTGGCTTCTTTTGGATTGAAAAATTCGTAGTAAACCGTCACTTCGATATATTGATTCTTGATTTTTTTCAAAGTCAGAATTTCTTTCTTGACGGAAATGTCGGTTTCAGAAATCGGAATCAGCTGGTTTCCTTTGGCGAAAAAAGCACCGTCATTTGCCATAATCAAATTGGGCAAAAGCATCATCAATAAAATTAAGAGCGCAATATTTTTCATTCTTTTGTTTTTATTGATGAATATATCAAAAATTTCTTTTACTGTAAGGTTTTTCTAAGGAATTGTTGAAGTGATAGTTCTGGAAAATAATTTGTTATCCTTCACGCAAAAGATAATGTTGTAACTATCTCCACCGTCGCCAGCATTGAAAACAATGTACAACTTACCTTTATTTTCACTGTGAACAACCGAGTTTTTAGCATCAGTCATCATCAGATTTTTGAAAGTAGTTTTTGGAAAAACGTAAGTTTTATTTTTTGATTTGACAGTGATAGTTTTGATTTCTGTCGTATCTCCACCATAATAAGTAAATGCTTTTTCGCCATCGATGAGGAAATATCCGTTGTCAGTTTGTGTTATCTTGTGCTCCGATTTCTTGAAAGCTTGAGTTTCGATAATAACTTCAACATCTTTATTTTGATGAACAACTTTGTTTGAATTCAATTCATTCTTTTCAAATTTTGGCAAGTTTTCCAATTCTACCATTCTGCTTTTATGAATGTAACCTGTTTTTTCTTCGCCTTCAAATTTCAAAAAGTCTGATTTTTTATCAATGTTTATAGGAAACTTTACCGCAATCCAATCCTTTGATTTGTTCTCTTCATCTTGGACATAACTGTCAATGGGAAAAGCTTGATATTCTGTTATTTTACCAATGATTTTGGAATTTTGATTCGCTTTATCGCGCACATTGGTGTAGCCATCATTATCATTGATGATGCAAATTTGGGCTTGATATAGTTCAGCGAAAAGAAGAGAAATAAATAATAATATTTTCATATCATTTTATTTGACAGTATTTCAAATTTACAAAAAGATATGTTCCACGCAGAACTGATTTTCAGAATGTTATTAGAAAATGGAATTTAAGATGATTTGTTATGAGAAAAACCACTAAAAATAAGACCGGATAAACCTCAATTTATGCGTGTGCTTATTTTGGTCTTTGTTGAAAATCCCAGATGAATCCAAACTGTCAATCCTTACTTTTCCGTGGGCGTGAATGATTTTCTGATCTGCCAAAATAAATCCAACGTGAATAATTCGCCCTTCTGAGTTTTCAAAAAATGCTAAATCACCAGGTTTAGCTTCCTCGATAAAAGTCAAAACTTCGCCGATTTCTGCTTGCTGGTAAGTATCTCTTGGAATTTTAATACCGTGAATTTTATAAATGATTTGCGTAAATCCACTGCAATCGATTCCGAAAAAACTTTTTCCGCCCCAGAGATAAGGAACATTCAAAAATTCTTTTGCGCAATTCACAATACTTTCGCTGAGGTCTTGTCCACGCGTTGGCGAACTGGTTTCAAAAGTCACTTCAGAACCCATAGATAGCAATGTTCTTCCGCTTTCCAACATCGTCGATTGGAAAGATTCTTGGATGAGGTTGGTTTTTCTTGATGCTAAATATTCGTCGGAAACAGCTGTGATTTGTTTCGTGTCCATCCAAGCTTCGTAATTGTCGTAATGCGTTCGGATCCTTGTCCAATTGTTGGAAACATCGATAATATCGGCAGATTCGCCGTATAGAAGTTGTGTTACGATTTCACTTTTGTCGGAGCAGTCTGCTCTCAATGGAGCGATGGAAACGTTGCAAATTCCTTTGTTCATTTGTTGTGGATTACGAATTTAAAAGTACGAATTTTATTTCTTTCTAATGAGATGCAATCCGTCTCGCAAAGGTAAGATTAGATTTTCGAAATCGGGATCTTCGGCCACGATTTTATTCACGAGTTTGATCTGTTCTGTAGACTTGTCTTTCGGATTTTCCTGCAAAACTTTTCCGTACCAGAGAACGTTGTCGATTAGGATGATGCTTCCCGATCTTAGATTTGGTTTGATGAGTTTCAAATATTCCAAGTAGCTTTCTTTGTCGGCATCTATGAAAATCAAATCCCAGATTTTGTCTAGTTTTTTGATTTCTTCTTTTGCATCACCGATGATGAATTCAATTTGGTCTTTGTAATCACTTTCTGCAAAATACTTTTTTGGAATGTAGGCTAGATCTTCGTTCTTATCTATTGTGTATATTTTCCCGTCTTTTGGCAAACCTTCCGCAATGCTTAGCGATGCATAACCTGTAAAAGTTCCGATTTCCAAAACATTTTTCGGACTGATGATATGTGACAAAATACTCAACAATCGGCCTTGCAAATAGCCGGAAATCATATGAGGTTGCGTTGTCTTCTGGTAAGTTTCTTTTCTTAATTTTTTGAGGATTGCTGGTTCTTGTGAAGCGTTTTCTTCCAAGTAGCGGTCCATCTCTTTGTCTAATTCTTCGAAATAACTCATTGGGAGTTCAAGATTTAAAGTTTAAAATTCAATATTCAAAGTTAATGTAATTTGAAATGATAAACCAATGTTGATTGGATAACAAAATCCGCAACCCGACTTGAACGGATCCCGATGTAAAATCGGGAGAGAGTGGAAGTCGGATAAGTTGCCCAAAATACAAGCACAAAAAAACCTCGCCATTTCTGACAAGGTTTAATTTTGAACTCTGAATGAATCAATGATCATTCATCGTTTATCATTTATTTTTTCACTGGAGCAATGTCCATCAATTTCATAAATTCATCCAGTTTCGGCATAATGATGATCTCCGTTCTACGGTTTTCGCCACGTCCAGAAACTGATGCGTTGGTCGTTTTAGGATTGAATTCGCCTCTACCTCCAGCAGTAATTCTGTTAGGATTTACACCAAATTGGTTTTGTAAAACTTTCGCTACAGAAGTCGCTCTAAGGGCAGAAAGTTCCCAGTTGTCTTTTGGTGAGTTGTTACTGTTTAATGGTGAGTTATCCGTGTTACCCTCGATCAATACGCTGTAAGTATCATAATCATTGATCACTTTCGCAACCTTCGCCAAAACGTCTGCTGCGGAAGGTTGAATCTCGTATTTACCAACTTGGTAAAGCATTTTGTCTGATAATGAGATCAATACAACACCTTTCAGAACTTTCACGTCCACATCTTGATCTGCGATGTTGTCAAGAGAACGTTTCAGTTTGTTTGATAAAGCCATATTCAAACTGTCGTTTCTGCTTTTTCCGGAAATCAATTGTTTGATGTAAGCATTGGAAGCGTTGATCTCGCCAACCAATTTGTCAATGTTTGTAGAACCTTTTCCTGCGTTGGCAAGACAAGCATCAAGACTGGATTTCAGTGCGTTGTTTTGTCCAACCAAAAGATCGTTTTGACCT
>JAGNPP010000150.1 GCA_017989575.1 Chryseobacterium sp. | reverse complement strand
AAAGCATTGATTGGTTCCAAAAATCAGTAAGAGATATAAGAACTTTCAAGGTTGAAGATTGGTCAGATTTTACGGAATTTATGAAAGTATAAAATTAAAATTATACAAAACCCAGATCAACTCTGGGTTTTTCCTTTTTTATAGAATTGGATAAAAATCCGTAATTTTATATTTTTAAAATCAGAATATGCAAATCGAGGAATCCAACATCGTCGAAACGAACGATTATCGAGTGATTATATATCCCGCTTCACGCCCATTCACGGCAAAGGAAAGCAAAACTATTGCAGAGAAATTGTACGATTTTCTAGGCGATTGGGCCGCTCACGGAAAAGAATTGTCTTCTTCTTTCAAGATTGAGAAAAATCAATTCATCATCATTTGTGTAGATGAGGAAAAAGAAGCGGCTTCAGGCTGTAGCATTGATGCTTTGGGGAAAGTGATGAGAGAATTGGATGCGGAATTTGAACTTGGTTTATTTGACAGAATGAAAGCAAGCTTCATAGAAAATGGCGAAGTCAAAACTTTGAAACTAATTGATTTCAAAAACAAAATCCGTAGTGGAGAATTGTCAAAAGACATCGAGGTTTTCGATTTTTCCAAGAATACATATCTTGATTTCTTGAGTCATTTTTTACAGCCTTTCAGCAGAAGTTGGGCTTCTACGATTTCTTAGTTTTTCATTAATTCAAGATTCAATTCCAAATCATTTCAAAATAAAACTTTGAAAATACTTTTCCTTTCTTCTTGGTTTCCAAACAAATTAGAACCTACGAACGGCAACTTCGTGCAACGCCACGCAGAAGCGGTTGCGATGAAACACGATGTGGAAATACTGCACACCATCGGAGATTTTGACCAAAAAGAAATTTATGTTTTTGATGATAAAGTGATCAATGGAATCAGAACTTTGGTTATTTATTACAAAAATTCTCAGAATCCAATTCAGAATTTCATCAGAAGAATGAAAGCTTACAAAATGGGATTTGCGAAAATGCAAAAACCAGATTTGGTGCACGCCAACGTTCTTCATAACAATATGCTTTTCGCAGTTTACCTCAAGAAGAAATTCAAAATTCCGTTTGTAGTGACGGAACATTGGACGGCGCTCCGGAAAATTAATCAAGATTCAACGTCTGGTTCTGTGAAAAAAATTGCAAAATTCATTGGGAATCAATCTTCTATGATTTTGCCAGTCAGCAATGATTTGAAAATAAGCCTTGCAAAATTGGGAATTACAACACCAATGCAGGTGATTCCAAATGTGGTTGATACACAGTTATTTGAACCAATCAATTCCACTCATAACGATTTTACCTTCGTCCATATTTCCAATTTGATTCCGAGGAAAAACGCGGATAAAATCCTGAATGTCGCTATCAAATTACTCAAAGAAGGTTATCAATTAAAACTAAAAATCGGTGGCGACGGCGAAACCAATACATTGCGAGAAGTTGTAAAAAAAGAACGTTTCGAAAACCAAATCGAAGTTTTTGACACATTGACTTTGCCCGAAGTTTCCGAAAAACTGAAGACTTCCGATTGCTTCATTTTGTTCAGTAATGATGAGAATCAGCCGTGTGTGATTGCAGAATCTTTCGCATCCGGCATCAAAGTGATTTCTACAAATGTCGGCGGAATCTCCGAATTTTTCCCAAACGATTTTGGAATTTTGGTTGATGAGCCTAATGAAATTCTTCTCGAAATTGCAATGAAAAAATTGCTGAACGAAAAGGAAATCACGAACAAAAAAGAAATCGCAGATTACGCTGAAAAGACGTTTTCCAAGACTGCAATTGCAGAACAATTTACAGCAGTTTATGAAAAAATATTGAACTAAAATGAAAGGTTTCAATATTCATATTTCAGGAAATCAAATCAATACCAATCTTTTCTTTGAGAATGATTACGATTCTTTTGTTTTCAAAAATGATGAAGTCGAAATTGCGATTGAAGGCATTATTCTCAATAAACAACAACTTCTTCAAAATTCTTCTTATTCTAATTTTTCAGATTTTTTCATTAATCTTTATCAGAATAAAAATATTAATTCCATCAAAGAATTGGATGGCGAATTTCGAGGTTTTGTTTGGGATAAATTAAACCATAAAGTTTTCATTTTTACCAATCCAACTTCCACACAACGTGTTTTTTACACAAAACAGAACGGACAGATTTTCATTGATTCCCATTTGGTTAGATTAACGGAATCGTTGAAAAAAAACAATATTCCTGTCACTCCAAACATCAACAATCTATACAAATTATTGACGTTTGGAAATATGCTAGAAAATGAAACGCCGATTGAAAATATTTTCAAAATCCTCGATGGACATTACATCGAAGTCGATTTAAAAACTAAAAATATTCTTGAGGAAAAGTATTTTGATTTAGAAAATGTTGCTTATTACAAAGATTCTAAAGAAAAAGCAATTCAGGATTTGGATGCAATTTTCTCTGAGAATATTGCCTTGGAATATCAAAAAGATACTGAACTCAATTCCAAACATTTTACCTTGCTAAGTGGTGGATTGGACAGCAGGATTGCAATGCTTTACGCTGATAAATTGGATGAAAAACCAGACGAAGCGTTTTGTTTTTCGCAGTCCGGCTATTTGGATGAAACCATTTCCAGACAGATTGCGATGGACTATAAAATTCCCTACACTTTTCAATCTTTGGATGGCGGAAGTTATCTGAAATACATCGACAAACTCACAAAATTATCCGAAGGTTGCGGACTTTTCACTGGCGGAATTCATATTCAATATGCTTTTGAAAATTTGAAGAATAAAGATTTCAAAATCGTGCACAGCGGTTCTATTGGCGACGGAATTTTAGGTGGTTTTAATACGGTTCCTTTTCGCAAAAAACCAGGTGAATTTAAAATTGTCGTCAATCCAAAATTTCTTCCAAA
Source organism: Chryseobacterium sp. (assembly GCA_017989575.1). Classification (GTDB taxonomy): domain Bacteria; phylum Bacteroidota; class Bacteroidia; order Flavobacteriales; family Weeksellaceae; genus Epilithonimonas. The sequence continues at coordinate 3,703 of JAGNPP010000150.1, read as the reverse complement.
GGTAAAATCGGATTTTGAAAAAGTGCTGAACCAGTACGAATCCGAAGAATTATTTTACCTCAGAAATGTTGCTTACAACAGAACGGTTTTGGGTGCGCAAGTGATTGAACAATATGCTTATCAAACTTCGCCGTTTATGTCGAAAACGATGTTGGAATTTGCCATCAGTCTTCCAGAAAAGTGGAAAATTAATCAGAAACTTTACTTGGAATGGCTGAATAAATTCACGCCGAATGCGAGCGATTACATCTGGGAAAAAACCGGAATGAAGCCCAATGCGCAATGGAAAAGCACGTTCGGACCAAAAGTGAAAAAGCGATTTTCGAAGCTTTGGAACGCCAAAATCACGAAGCAAACCGAGAAAATAAGTATGTATCCGTACGAGTTTTATTATTACAATTCTCAGGAAATTCAGGATTATTATCAAGCTTATTTCAAAGAAAATATTTGGCGTTTGGAAAATTATCCAGAATTGAAACAAGATGTTGAATTTCTTTTCGAACAAAAAGATTTCTATCAGAAAAGTCAGGGTGTCAATATTTTAGCTATTTTTAAATTATTTTTCAAATAGTGGGAAGCCTTTCGGATTTTCTAAGAAATTTTCTAAAAAACAAAGGTCATTTTGTCTTTGGGTCTTTGCTTGTGGCGAAGATTTGTGGATTTGTCGGGTCGCTTATTATCATCAGATTATTATCGGAAAATGATTTTGGACTGATTAGCATTGTCGCGTCTTTGTCGGCTGTCTTTCTGGCGTTTAGCGGGTTTGGAAGTCAGCAGATTTTGCTGAGATATGGTTCAATTGCGAAAAATTCAAAAGAGAAAAAAGCACTTTCTGCCTATCTTTTGAAGCAAGGTTTTTACTATCAAATGGCGCTTAGTTTCATTTTTTTGCTTTGCTCATTTTTCTATTTGGATAGATTCGAAAAAATCATTTTCCTATTCATCGCCTTCGCACTGCGGTTATTTGGTGTTTTTTTTTACAATCACATTCAATCACAATTACGAATCACAGGAAAAAACCGTGAGTTTGCAAGACTGAATAATGTGGTGAACATCTCAGGATTGATTTTAATTTTAATCCTCACTTATTTCTTTGGAATTACTGGATATTTGATTGCAATGATGTTGATGCCATTCTTCTCATTGTTTTGGTTTAAGAGTGTCAACTTCTCAGAAAAAATTGAACTGAAACTTTGTAAAAAAGAAATTTGGAAGTACGGACTTTTCACTGCAGGAACAGCAGTTTTGAGTGATACACTTTTTTCTTTGGATATTATCTTGATGGGTTTTTTGATGAATGAATCTGCGGTTGCTAATTACAAAACCGCCATTTTAATTCCAGCGAATTTGACCTTCATCGCAATGACATTTATGCAAAGCGATTTTCCCGAATTGGCTAAAAATTACAATAATAAATCATTCTTAAAATATTACATTTCAAATTATTACAAGATTTTTATTCCGCTTTGCATAGGCATTTTCTTCGCAATGTTTTTGCTTGATGATTTCATCGTGAAATTATTTTTTGGGGAAAAGTATCAAGGAATCGAAACATCATTTTTAATTTTGACAGGCGCTTTTCTTCTCAATATGTTGATGAGAAATCTCTACGGAAACTTATTATCAGCGGTTGGGAAAATGGAGTACAATACCATTATTTCTGCATTTGCTTTGGTCGTTTTAGTTGCTTTATCCATCTTCCTGGTTCCGAAATTTGGGATAGAAGGAATGGCAATTTCCCAATCAGTCACTTTATTCATCACAGGATTATTATTAATGGGTGGATTCTTATCTTATTACAGAAAATTGTCGTGAAAGAATTTTTATCTTTGCAAAGATGAGACTCAAGATATTCACAATTTTATCCGCAATTTTGCTCCTTTTTTCTTGCCAGAGAGATGAGGCAGAAACGCAAACCATCGATCAGGTTCTGACACTTTATATGAAGAGTTCTACCAATCCGGATTTGTTAAATTCTAGGATTCCAGGATCTTACACATCTGTTACTTTGTTAGATATTTTAGGGATTCGGGATTTGGTTCCTATTTCAGGATCCAGTTTGTTAAAAGACTCGGATACATTGACTTATCTTGATTATCCAGCTGGTGCCATTAGATTGAAAATTGATTCTTTGAGTAATGAGAATGAGGAGATTTATTATTCTCAATTTGTTGTCAAATTATCAAGACCAAGCAATTCTACAACGCCTTTCGTGGATGATGATACGATTAAGATAGAGTACAAATCCACACCATCACTATTTCAAATCTCGAAACTTTGGTACAACGGCGATTTGAAATTCACAAAAACTCAAGGAGAACCAAACATTGTCACAATCGTGAAATAAAATCCTTAAATTTGCAGAAAGTCAGGAAGATCAAGGCTGGGAGATGGAAGACCAACAACTAGCAACTGACAACCAACAACTATCAACCAACAACCAAACTATGTTACAGGTTAATTTTTTGCGCGAGAACAAAGAGCGCGTTTTGGAAGGCTTGAAGAAAAGAAGCTTCAAGGAATTAGATTTGGTCGATGCAGCCATCAATGCTGACGACGAAAGAAAAAAACTACAGTTTGAGCTAGACTCACAACTTTCCGAAATCAACAAAATTTCGAAAGAAATCGGAATCTTGATGAAAGACGGAAAGAAAGAGGAAGCTGAAGCAGCAAAATCCAAAACTTCGCAATACAAAGAATCGAGCAAAGAGTTACAATCTCAATTAAACGATGCTGAAAAAGTATTAACTAATATTCTTTATCAAATCCCAAATGTGCCTTACGAGAAAGTCGTAGCGGGTGTTTCTGCTGATGACAACGAGATCATCTACGAATCTACAACCGTTGAAGGTCTTGGCGAAGGTGCAATCCCGCACTGGGAATTAGCGAAAAAATACAATTTGATCGACTTCGAATTGGGCGTTAAAATCGCTGGTGCAGGTTTCCCTGTTTATTTCGGCAAAGGTGCAAGATTGCAGAGAGCGTTGGTTCAATATTTCTTGGATAAGAACGTTGATGCAGGTTATCTGGAAGTGAATCCGCCACACGTGGTGAACGAAGCTTCTGGCTACGGAACTGGACAATTGCCTGATAAAGAAGGACAAATGTACTATATCAATGCAGATGATTTATATTTAATTCCAACGGCGGAAGTTCCGGTGACGAATCTTTACCGCGATGTGTTGCTGGATGAGAAAGATCTGCCAATCAAGAATACGGCTTTTTCTCAATGTTACAGAAGAGAAGCAGGAAGTTATGGTGCACACGTGAGAGGCTTGAACAGACTTCATCAATTCGAAAAAGTGGAGATTGTAAGACTTGAAAAACCTGAAAATTCTTATGCTGTTTTGGAAGAAATGGTAGAACATATCAAATCTATTTTGGAAGATCTGGAATTGCCTTACAGAATCTTGAGACTTTGCGGAGGCGACACAGGTTTTGCCGCAGCAATGACTTATGACTTCGAGGTTTGGAGTGCAGCGCAGGAAAAATGGTTGGAAGTAAGTTCTGTTTCCAACTTCGAAACATTCCAAGCCAACCGTTTGAAATGCCGTTACAAAGCTGACGGAAAATCTCAATTGGTTCACATGCTGAACGGTTCTGCAATGGCTTTACCAAGAATTATGGCCGCTTTGCTTGAAAATAACCAAACAGAAGAAGGAATCAAATTACCAAAGAAAATCGCAGACTATGCGAAGTTTGA
>JAGNPP010000149.1 GCA_017989575.1 Chryseobacterium sp. | reverse complement strand
TTCACATCCGGAAAAATCTTGATTTCGGGCTGAGGAAGTTCTTGTAAAATCACTTTTTTATTCACTGTGTCCACATCAATTTTCATTTGTTTCAAATCGTAGGAAACTTGCGCTTTTGCAGTCGTGTAAAGCACCATTTCTCGCGGTAGAATATCAAATCCTGCAATACTAGCTGCTGAACTTTTGTGCGTTTGGAAACTTGAAAAATCTTGTTCCAAAACCACCATTTTGTTCATCTTCTGAATTTGATTGGTGATGAGATAATAATCCTGATTGATGAGCGCCGCGTCTTCTTTCTTGTTGCAACTTCTCCACGATAGAAATAGAAAAACCGTGAGAATAATTCCGAAAATAAACGAAAGAATGCCTGTATATTTTGTCATTGATTTTGAATTTATGAGCAATATCTAATTACTTAAAAATATAAAAACCACATAGGCAAATAGAAAAAAGGAAAATCCAAAAAGGAAAAATAGAATTTTTGAGTTTTCCTATTTTAAACTTTTTTAACTATGTGTCTATGTGGTGGAAAATATTTTGTTTTTATTTAAACAAACCTGAATTATTATCTTTTTTCAAAATGTCAAGCAAATCCTTCTCCAAAAATCCGGTTTCGGGCATTTCTGTGATTCTTCCGATTTCTTTTCCATATTTTTTGACAATGATTGTCGGAACTCGGGTGACATTGTAAAGTCCTTCTTCGCCAGCGGGAGATTCCTTTTTACGGTTTACAGCGATGATTTGCATTTTATCCGTATTGTATTTCAAAGTTTCCAGAATTTTTATCAATCTCGGGAATTCTCTGTGGCTGTCTTCGCACCAACTTCCTACAAAAACCACCAAAGAATAACTATTCAATTTTTCTTTTTTAAGTTCTGCCAGACTTGGCTGGTCAATTTGATAGCGGTTGTATTCCTCATCAAACCAAGTTTTGTAAGGTTCTTTTCGGAATTGGTCAAGCGACTGCGTTCCCAAAAGCATTTTGCCATCGTTCTTGGATTCAACTTCACGGTTCACGATGACGCGTTCTGCGCAAGAACTGACGAACATCAAAGCAAGCAAACCAAATAATATTGAAATTTTTTTCATTATGTTTTATTTTTAACCACAAGGTTAACAAAGGTTTTCACGAGGTTCACAAATTGTGGTCATTGTGAAAAATCTTTGTGTCCGTTGTGGTAAATATTATTTATTAATTATATCTGATAAGTCGGCAGCAGAGTAGTATTTGTTCTTCAAAACCTTGTTGTCTGCAACGCGGTGAACATTGTATTTGTCGCCAGATTTTTCGTAATAAGCATCGGTTCCTTTGGCTTTGTAGAATTCTACCGTTTCCTGCGCCTGAACTTCATTATCACAAGCTTTCGACATATTAGAACGCTGAACTTCATTGAACAATTCCACAAATTTGTCTCCCAATCCAAACTCCAAAACAGCACCACTCAAAACATACTGAAGGTCGCAAAGTGCATCGGCAACTTCTACCAAATCGTTGTCTTCAATCGCTTTTTTCAACTCGTCCAATTCTTCCTGTAGAAGACTCACTCTCAACTCAGCGCGTTCTTTTGAAGGAATCTGAGGTGTGTCCAGAATTGGGGCGTTGAATGTTTTGTGAAATTCGGCAACTTGGTTCAGACTGTCTATCTTTTCCATATATTTTCTAAAATTTTAACAAATATAAAAAATGCCATCCTTAAAGACAGCATTTATAAAATTAAAATGTTTTTTGAGTAGTAATTATAGTTTTCAAAAAGTCGGAATCAAGTTGGAAAAAGACTTCGACTCCGCTCAGCCTGACATCGCTTACGATTAATTTTTTAATATTAGAATTGTCATCCTGAGCGGAGTCGAAGGATTTATTAAAATTACTTCAAACGTTCCAAAACACCTTTCCGTTTCACAATATTCTTATAATCCCATTGGATTTCTCTGGATTTTTCCAGCCAACGTTTTAAATCGTCTTTGTTAATCTCATTCACATCATTATAGAAAATAGAAGCATCCTGGAATTTTTCGCCTTCTACAGTCAGTTTTTCTTCAACGAAAGATTTTCCGCTCCAGAACATTAGCCTAATTCCTCGTTTTTGTTTGCTGTAACCGACAATTGGATTTCCATCGAGAAACCAAACCGGATGTGCGTGCCAGATTTTATTCTCAGCTTCGGGAAGATGCTTGCAGATTTCTTCGAAAAGGGTATTCGCAATTTTTTCGTCTTCAGATTCTAATTTCTGATTGTATGAAATGATGTCTGCATTCATCGGCTATAATTTAAAAACCCTTTCAAAGTTATTAATTTTGAAAGGGCTGAATATTTTAATTTTTAGATTAATTAATCATTTAATCATTTAATCATTTAATATTAAGAAGTAATGTCTCTTCCGATGACCAATCTCTGGATTTCAGAAGTTCCTTCGCCAATCGTACACAATTTAGAATCTCTGTAGAATTTCTCAACAGGAAAATCTTTCGTATAACCATATCCGCCGAAAATCTGAACCGCATTATTTGAAATTCTTACGCAAGCTTCAGAAGCGTATAATTTTGCCATTGCGCCTTCACGGGTCATTTTTGCTTTAGCATTTTTGAGGTCAGAAGCTCTTCTGATTAATAATTCTGAAGCGTCAATTTCTGTTGCCATATCAGCCAACATAAAGTTAACCGCCTGAAAACTTGAAATCGATTTTCCGAATTGGTGTCTTTCCTGAGCATATTTAAGCGCGGCTTTGTAAGCACCTCTTGCGATTCCCAAACTGAGAGCAGCAATAGAAATACGACCGCCATCAAGGATTTTCATCGCTTGTTTGAAACCGCTTCCCACTTCGCCCAATCGGTGAGAATCTGGAACGCGAACGTTATCGAAAATCAATTCTGCCGTTTCCGAAGCACGCATTCCCAATTTATTTTCTTTTTTACCGGATGAGAATCCAGCCATTCCTTTTTCCAAAACAAAAGCTGTGGAATTATTTTTTGCGCCAATTTCTCCAGTTCTTGTCATTACAACAGCAATATCGCCGGAAATAGCGTGCGTGATGAAGTTTTTTGCACCGTTGATAACCCAATCATCACCATCTTTAACCGCTGTTGTGGACATTCCGCCAGAGTCTGAACCTGTGTTGTGCTCTGTCAATCCCCAAGCTCCAATCACTTTTCCTGAAGCCAATTGTGGCAACCATTTTCTTCTTTGCTCTTCATTTCCGAATTCATAAATGTGATTCGTACAAAGTGAATTGTGCGCCGCAACGGATAATCCAATCGATGGGTCAACTTGAGAAATCTCGTCCAAAATGGTCACATATTCTTGATAACCAAGTCCCGAACCGCCATATTCCTCAGGGATTACAATTCCCATAAAACCGAGTTCTCCCAATTGGTGAAACAATTCTACAGGGAAAGTTTGGCTTTCATCCCAGTCCATAATGTTTGGGCGGATGTTTTTCTCAGCAAAGTCTTTCGCTGTTTCGGCTATCATTTTTAAGTTGTCCATTTTTATATTTAAGTTTGGCTTCAAATATATAAAAATTAGGTTTAGGATAAATTATTTTTAAAAATTGATTTTTATGCTTTAAGAATCGAGGTTTTCATTATTTTAGCATAGAATTTTTTCACAATGAATCCGAAACTAAAAACCCTTTTATTCTTTCTCATCGGTGCTTTTGCAGGCATATCGATGATGTATCTGATTACGAATTACAAAATCGAGAAGAGAAATGAAATTTCGATGGAAGCAGAAAATCGAAAGTCAGAAGTTGCAAAATCTGAAAACAAAGAGAAAACTGAATTTGAAGGCGAAAAACCATCGGAAGCTGGTTCAATAGAAGAATTGACAAACGAAACCAAAGTTATTTCTTACGTCAAATCCAATCATAAATTACCTGATTTTTACATCACAAAATCTGAAGCTAAAAGCAAAGGTTGGATTCCATCAAAAGGAAATCTCTGTGATGTTTTGGCAGGCGTTGCAATTGGTGGCGACAAGTTCAGTAACCGTGAAAAGCAATTGCCCAAAGGCAAACAATATTACGAGGCCGACGTAAATTACAATTGCGGAAACCGTGGCGCAGACCGGATTGTATTTACCAAAAATGGAGACGTTTGGCTGACGAAAAACCATTACAAAAGTTTTGAGAAGAAATAGTCAGAAGCTGGATGTCAGAAGTCGGAAAATTTCTAATTGAAAAGGCTTCGAGAACCTCAGCTTGACAGTGGTGTCATCCTGAGGTTCTCGAAGGATATATAAAATAAATAATCCATAAAAAATTAAAATGAAAGAAATATTAATCGATTTTTTAAACATCGGAGATTATGAAGATTTCTATGAACAATTGAAATCAAAAGTTGAATTGCCGGAACATTTCGGAGACAATCTGGATGCGCTTTCGGATGTGATTTCGGGCGGTCTGGAATTGCCAATTCACATTGAATTTGTGAATATGAGCGTGGACCAATTGGAAACTTTTGAAGACCTTTTGGCAACTTTGGAAGATGTGGAGGAGGAAGTGGAAGATTTCACCTTTAGTTATTACCTTGAACAATACGAGGATGATGATGAAAATTTAGATGAAAATGAAGAATAATACAAGAAAAGCGACAATTGACGACCTTTCCCAATTGGCGCAATTGTTTGATGAATACAGAATGTTCTACCACAAAACCTCCGATATTTCCGGAGCTGAAGAATTCATTTCCGAAAGATTAGAAAAACAAGATTCCGAAATTTTTGTAGTCGAAGAAGAGGGGAAATTAGGTGGATTTGTCCAACTTTATCCCTTGTTTTCATCCACAAGAATGAAACGTTATTGGCTGTTGAATGACCTTTACGTTAATCCTGAATTTCGTGAAAAAGCTTATTCCAAAGCACTGATTGAAGAAGCAAAACAACTTTGCAAAACATCCGACTCTTGCGGAATGTACCTGGAAACCGGCAAAGAAAATATGATTGGAAATAAATTATATCCAAGCGCAGGTTTCAAAAAATACGATGAGGTCAATTTCTACGAATGGGAAGTGGAATCATAAACGATGAATGATAATTGATAAATGATTTCATCAAAATTAAAAGGGCTTCCCTTCGTCAAGCTCAGGATAAACTTCACCTCAGCCTGACAACGCTTGTCATCCTGAGGCTCTCGAAGGATATTAATATTAAAAATCCATCAACCATCAACCAAAAACCATCAACCAACTTATGACCGATTTCGAAAAATATATCCAGCGTTATCTCGACCTTGTTCCATCAGAGAATTGGATTGAGGCGATGAAAACCGCATCAGCAGAAACGTTGGAAATCTACGAATCACTTTCCGAAGAACAAGGCAATTTTGCTTACGCCGAAGGAAAATGGAGTTTGAAAACACTTTTGCAACATCTCATCGATACCGAAAAAGTCTTTGCTTATCGCGCTTTGAGATTTTCCAGAAAAGACCAATCTTTGGTTTCCGGTTTTGATGAAGAAGCTTGGGCTGACAATTCTTACGCTGAAAACCGAACTTTGAAAAGTCTGATTAAAGAATTTAAAGTGACGAGAAAACAGTCGTCTATTTTTTTTAAAACACTTCCAGCTGAAGCTTTACAATTAATCGGAATCGTGAATGAAAATGAGATAAAAGTGGAGACGATTGGGAAATTAACCGTTGGTCACAATCTTCATCATTTGAATGTTATTAAGGAAAGGTATTTGCCGAATTTGTAAAATTGTTGATTTGTTGAATCGTGAAATCGTCCGAATCTAACAATTTTACAGTTTTACAAATTAACAATTCCACCAATGAAATATTTTTGTTACTTATCTTGTTGAAAATTTAACGATAGTATTCAAGCTGCAAAGCTACCTTCAACAGGTTTGTGCTTTTTATTGCTAGGTGTGCAGTAGTGAAACACCTTAGTGAAAGTTTGAAAGCTGTGTAGTGATCCAATAGTAGACAATAGAAACATATTCCTGCTCAACGGGTAGCCCTGATGGTTTCTCTGGCGGTGCAGTCATCTCTGTTCATGGACGTTTAAGCTTTTTCTGCTAATTGCAACGCTGTTGCCAATCGGCCAAGTTTGGCTCAAATAATGTAATGATCTATTTCATTTTCTTTAATAATTTGGGGTATAGCTCATTTTTGACCCACAAAAAATTTGGCTCTATATTCAATATTTTATTGTAGTATTCTTTTGCATTTTTGTAGTCATTCAATTCAGTATATGCTATTGCAATCATTGATAACAGGCTTAAATAATTCCAGTCTTCTTTTATTTGATTCTGATTTTTCTCCATAATTTTCTCGGCCTTCATATAGTACTTTAAAGCCTCCGATTTTGAGCCGCCAAATACTGCCGGCATATAGTATTGCGAATTTGCGAATTGAATAAAGCCATATGGGTTTTCAGCATCTTGTTTCATTGATAGCTCAGCACATTCAACACTTTTAGGCCCTATAAACGGTGCTTTAAGTTTATTTAGCCCAATTTTGTATCCGTAAAAGGCTGATTTGTATGAATTAATCCATGATGGTTTATAGCCCGATTTTTCTAGAACTGCGATATTTGATTCGCCCAGTTGGATATATTGTTCCGCCACATTATTCTTTTTATTGCCGATGCACCATCCAATATAGCCATACTGGTAATTGATTAATTCCAAT
>JAGNPP010000148.1 GCA_017989575.1 Chryseobacterium sp. | reverse complement strand
AAACAAATCTGGTCACTCTTTTTCTCCGAAATGTGGGAACGTTTCTGCTTCTACGGAATGCGCGGAATGCTCGTTTTCTTTATGATTTCTCAACTAAAATTTGACGATGAGCAAGCAAATTTACAATATGGCGCAACACAGGCTTTCGTTTATGCTTTTACATTTGTGGGCGGACTTTTTGCCGATAAAATTCTAGGATTTAGGAAATCTCTTTTTTGGGGTGGATTGCTGATGATTGTCGGAAGTTTGATTTTGGCGACAAATCCGCACGATTATTTCTTTCTTGGGATTTCGTTTACCGTTGTAGGAACAGGTTTCTTCAAACCGAATATTTCCACAATGGTTGGAAAATTATATAAATCCGGAGACACCAGAACCGATGCAGGTTTTTCACTTTTCTATGCAGGAATCAATTTGGGAGCACTTTTGGGTGGTTATCTTTGCATTGCCATCGGAAAAGGTGAAATGTTATCAGGTTTAATCCCAGAACATAAAAGATGGAATGTGGCTTTTGGTTTGGCAGCAATTGTGATGGTTGTGAGTTTGATCAATTTCATTTTTACGCAAAGACAATTAGGCCCAATCGGACTTCAACCTCAAAAATTGAACTCAGATGGCACTTTCTCAGCCTTAGCAAAATGGAATGAATACAGCGTTTATATTTTATCCTTAGTTTTCGTTCCATTAATTATGATAATGGTTTCTGTTCCAGAATACACCGATTATTTTATGTGGACAGTCGGCCCTTTGACATTGATTTATTTATTTTATGAAATGACAAAAGTGACGTCCGCCGAAAGGAACAAACTTTGGGCAGCCTTGGTTTTCATCATTTTCTCCATCGTTTTCTGGGGAATTTATGAGCAATCTGGAGGTTCATTAAGTATTTTCGCGGCAAACAATCTCAACAAAGATTTATTGGGATTAGACCCGAACGGAGTGAATAATTCCGGTGGTGCGTTCTTTATTATTTTCCTTGCGCCAATCGTTGGTTTGCTGTGGATTTGGCTGAGCAAAAGAAAGTTGGAACCTAATACATTAATTAAATTTGGTTTAGGATTTATCTTTCTTGGTTTAGGTTATTACGTCCTTTTCGCAACCAAATTTTTTGCTACAATGCAAGGAATCACTTCGCTTAATATTTTCACGATTGCTTTATTGGTCATCACTTTCGGGGAATTGTGCCTCTCTCCCATCGGACTGTCGATTATGACAAAACTTTCCACCGAAAAACTACAGGGAATGATGATGGGAATGTGGTTTTTGGCTTCTGCTTACGGACAATACGTTGCGGGACAAATCGGAGCGGGAATGGCAAAAGTGAAAACCGGCGCCAACAATTACGACGCGCTCATCACTTACACTGATGGATACAAACAATTGGGTTTATACGCCTTAATTGCGGGCGTTGTGCTAATTTTGATTTCTCCACTCGTAAAAAAACTAATGCAAGAAGTGAGATAATGATTTAACTAAAGTCCTTTTCAACAATCCAAACACAGATGAAAAAAATATTAATTTTAATGATTCTCTTCCTGATTCCAACTGCTGGAATGGCGCAAGTCCAATGGATGACGATTTCCCAAGCGTTGGAAGCTCAGAAAAAGACACCGAAGAAAATCCTTATCGATTTCTACGCAGATTGGTGTGAGCCATGCAAAGAAATGGACAAAAAAACCTACAACCATCCCGAGATTGCAAAAATCATTAATGAAAATTTCTACGCCGTGAAGTTTGAAAGCGACGGCAATTCTACCGTTAATTTTCTTGGTCATAAGTTTACAAACCCCGAATATAAAGGGAAAAAAGGCAAATCGACGCTTCATCAGTTTTCAAAATATATGAACATCAATATGATTCCCACGATGGTATTTTTGGATGAAAAAACCGACCCAATCACAAGTCTTTCCGGATTTCTAAAAGCGAAAGAAGTGGAACCTTATTTTTCAATGATTGCGTCGAATGATTATAAAACCATCAAATCCAGAATAGAATGGGAAGGTTATCAGAAGAAGTTTAAGTCGAAGATTAAGGAGTAGCATTAGATTTGACTATACTACATTTTACAAAAACGATGTAAAAAAAATACTATTATAAAAACAAAGAAGATGAAATTTTCATACTCAAAAAAAAGACTATATTTTAATCTTATTTTAGGAATATTGTGGACTGGAATTGGAACAAGTTATTTCTTCGAAAACGAAAAAATAAGATGGAATGTCTATTTAACTCTAATCCTAGGAATAGTTTATCTAGCAATGTTTCTTTACGAATACACTCAAAAGTATGTTGAAATAACGAAAGATAAAATTAGAATTAATTCAATCCCAAGTAAAGAAATTAGTCTTAACGATGTAAAGGAAGTTAATTATTACGCAAATGATTACACAATTAAAACCACAAATAAAACATTTAAAATTGTGAAATCTCAAATTAATAAAGCACAACTACCAGAATTTGAAAATTTCTTAAATAACATTAATATTGAACTAAAGAAAAATATCATTTAATAACGGCTCGGCAATAGAAGACGGAAAGTCTATAATAAAAGTTATATGCTTCGGTTGAAATTTGTATTATAGCAGAGTTTAAACTTCGAAATCTCCATCACCGCAAAGCAAAAGAAGTTTAAGTCGAAGATAAAGGATTAGCAATCAATGACAGTGAAGAAGGAAAAGCTTTGGGATTATTTGATTCTTTGTGCAAGAGTTTTACTTGCGTGGATATTGTTAAGCTATGGATGGAGCAAAGTAAATGGCGGACAATTCGGAATATCTGCTGAAGAAATGGCTAGACCTGTGAAAGATTTAGGTCTTTTTAAGCTTAGTTGGTATATGTTTGACCACGAACCTTTCAAATCCTTTATTGGTATTTCCCAAATCATTGCTGGCTTGCTTTTGCTATACAATCGAACTCTGATATTAGGTGTTTTAATGTCAATTCCGATATTTCTAAACATTCTGATAATCGATATCACTTATGTGAAAATGTCCGGTTTCTATTGGCGACTTTCTCATTATTTAATTTTAGATTTCTTAATTCTGTGGCATTACAAAGACAGAATGATAATGGCGTTCAAAGCTATTTTTAATGGCTTGACAACAAAATTTAAGTTTCCAATTTGGGCTTATTTAATATTACCAATTATGGCAATTGGTCTTGAAATCTTACCTTTCATTCCAGAATTATTATTAGAATTGATTTTGAATCCAAAAGAAATCTCAGATTTATTTCTGTCAATATGGAATAAAAAATAAATCTCGTTCAAGTTGTTCCAGAATGACAAATATTACGTTTTTCTTTTGTGACTTTTGTGGTTAGATTTTAATTCCCGAAATTCGTCGGAACAAATTTTCCTTTCTTGACATTAGAAACTTCCATAGAATTTCTCAAAGGCATCGGCACCGAACGCGCAAAACTCATCAGAAACGTGTTGGGGATTTCGACTGTGGAAGATTTGCTCACTTTTTACCCGATCAGATACATCGATAAAAGCAAAATCCACAAGATTGGAAATATCGCCAAAGATACAGAGGCAGATATTCAACTGAAGGGAAAAATCACGGACATCCAAGAAGTGGTTTACGAAAAAGGAAAACGATTGTCCGCGAAATTCCGCGATGAGACTGGAACGATGGATTTGGTCTGGTTTCGATATACGAATTGGATGAAAGATGCCATTCCATTGAATCAAGAAATTTTCATTTTTGGAAAGGTCAATTTTTTCAATGGAAACTTCTCGATGCCACATCCGGAAATCGAGGTTGATGAGAAAAAAGCTTTGCAAGGAACACTTCTCCCAGTTTATCCTGGAAGCGAAAAGTTGACGAAGCGCGGTATTACGAATAAATTATTTCAAACAGTTATTTTCAATCTTCTGAAAGATTTACCCAATTTGATTCAGGAAAATCTGCCGGATTATCTGATGAAATCGATGAAGCTGATTGGAAGACTTAATTCCTTTTATTCCATTCATTTTCCTAAAGATTTAAAACAATTTGATGAAGCCAACAGACGATTGAAGTTTGAGGAAGCTTTCTTTTTCCAACTTGGTTACGGCTTGAAGAAACTTCATCAAAAAACAAAGTCCTTCGGAAATCCATTTCCAATTGTCGGCGAATATTTTACGAGTTTTTACGAAAATAATCTTCCATTTGAATTGACGAATGCGCAAAAACGAGTTCTGAAAGAAATCAGAATCGATATGAAACGTTCGACCCAAATGAACCGATTGCTTCAAGGCGATGTTGGTTCTGGGAAAACGATGGTTGCCTTATTAACAATGCTGATTGCGATGGACAACGGCTTCCAATCTTGTTTGATGGCTCCGACGGAAATCCTCGCGCAACAACATTTTAATTCCATCAAAGAATTACTTCAAAATACGACTATCAACGTCCGACTTTTGACTGGTTCTTCCAAAACTTCGGAAAGAAAAGTCATCCACGAAGAATTGGAAAATGGGCAACTTTCTATTTTAATCGGAACGCACGCGTTGTTGGAAGACAAAGTCAAATTCCAGAATCTCGGTTTAGCAATCATCGATGAACAGCACAGATTTGGCGTGGCTCAGCGAGCAAAACTTTGGGCAAAAAATAACATTCCACCACATATTTTGGTAATGACTGCAACGCCGATTCCACGAACTTTGGCGATGAGTTTTTATTCTGATTTGGATGTTTCTGTGATTGATGAAATGCCGGTTGGAAGAAAACCAATCATCACCGCTCACAGACGGGAAAAAGACCGACTTTCGGTTTATAATTTCTGCCGAGAAGAAATTGAGAAAGGCCGACAAATCTATTTCGTTTATCCCCTCATCGAAGAATCTGAGACTTTGGATTACAAGAATCTAATGGAAGGTTTGGAAAGCGTAATGAACTTTTTCAAAAGTTACAATGTGACGATGGTTCACGGTAGAATGAAGCCTGCTGAGAAAGATGCGAATATGCAATATTTTGCTTCCGGACAAGCGCAAATTATGGTGGCGACAACTGTAATTGAAGTCGGCGTGAACGTTCCGAATGCGTCTGTAATGGTCATTGAAAGTTCGGAGCGATTCGGATTGTCACAGCTTCATCAGTTGCGTGGACGCGTTGGTAGAGGCGCAGAACAAAGTTATTGCATCCTGATGACGGGCGATAAACTAAGCAAAGAAAGCCGAACCAGAATCAAAACGATGGTGGCGACGACGGACGGTTTCAAAATCTCGGAAGTGGATATGGAATTGCGTGGACCTGGCGATATTCTCGGGACTCAGCAAAGTGGTGTTGTGGATTTTAAAAAGTTGAGTTTGATAGAAGATTCTGCCATCATCAAAGCTTCAAAACTGTCTGTGGAAAAGATATTGGAACAAGATGCACTTCTCACGCGTCCCGATAATCAGATGATGAAACAATATTACATCAAGCAATACAAGGGGAAGAATAAGTGGTCGCAGATTAGCTAAATCCATTAAGAATGTACTCCTGACTTCTGGATAGTGACCCGCATCAATCATTATTCATTTGCAAACAGTTTCAAGACACGGCCGTAAAGTGCTGATATTAAACAAAATGCACTTGATTGCCTCAACTAAATGGTTGATTCCCTTCACGAAGTGACTGATTTCCTCAACTAAGCGGTTGAATGCTTTAACTGAATGATTGGATGGCTCAACAGAATGGTTGGCTGATTTAACTGACCGGTTGAGCGCCTTCACAAAATGGTTTGTTGCC
The DNA here is from genome assembly GCA_017989575.1 of Chryseobacterium sp. Lineage (GTDB taxonomy): Bacteria > Bacteroidota > Bacteroidia > Flavobacteriales > Weeksellaceae > Epilithonimonas. The sequence continues at coordinate 957 of JAGNPP010000148.1, read as the reverse complement.
ACAACTGAATAGTTATTTGCAACTACCTAATCAATTTATACCTCTGAAAACCAATTCAAATAATTTCAAACATCAAAAAAAGTCTGCTACGAATAGCAGACTTCTTAAAATTTAAAAATAGTATATGAAGAAAAATTTACTCTCAGGCATTCTGCTTGATTTCGTTCTGCGACAAATCTAAAATTATACTTGACATCAAACTTTAATGAATCATTATCCCTTTATTAATAATACTTAAGAATCAATTCAGGTAAGTTTCAATGAGAATTCACATCTGCATAACCTTACTTTTATTAATCGATTTTGGATATCATTTTTATATCATTAATGAACTAAAAATCAGGATTCAAACAAAGTCAGGAAATGATTAAGTTGATAAATTGAAATTTGAAGTTTGAAAGCTGTTCATCGTCTATTCATTTTACAACATTAAATTCCGGGAAAAATCAATCCCAAAAAAAGCATCTGCGGAGTTGGCAAATGCTTTATAAGTTATTTAGCGATGATGAATTCCATCAAAAAATCGTCCATCACATAGCTGTTTCCAATATCAAAAATGGCTTCGTCATAGACTTTGAACCCTTGTGATTCGTAGAATTTTTTGGCGTCGTTATTTTTATTGACCGTTAAAGTCAATCTTTTGTCACCAGCTTTTTCGGTTTCAGTTTTTACAAATTCTAAGGCTTTTTTTCCAAGTCCTTTCCCTTGCGCTTCCTTCAGAAAATAGATCCGGTGAAGTTTTGTAGTTTCTGGTTCGTTATGAAATTCGAAGCCGATAAATCCTAAGAAAACCTCATCTTCCTGAATCAAATAATATTGATAGTTTGGATTTTCGAAATGGGTTTTTAAAGTGGATTCAGAATACATCAAACCTAACATATAATCAATTTGCTTTTGCTCTAAAATATGGGCGTAAGCGGAATTCCAAGATTTTTTTGCAAGGTGTTGGATTGTGGG
>JAGNPP010000147.1 GCA_017989575.1 Chryseobacterium sp. | reverse complement strand
CAACTGAATTTACAAAAATCCTGCCACCGCTGCGTTTTATAATCTCTGAAGAGATATAAAGTCCCAATCCGAGACCAGGAAATGTATGTTCCATACTTCCACTGACTCTGTAATACTGTTCGAAAACCCTGTCCTGCTTGTCCTGCGGAATTCCTATTCCATAATCTTTGACGCAGAAAAGAACTTGATTTTTATCGGTTAATTTTTTGGTAATCTGTATTTTATCAGCGTTTGGGGAATATTTGATGGCGTTGCTGATTAGATTGCTCATCACTTGCGAAATCCGATGTCGGTCACCAAAAACATTTCCGACATTTTCTGCTTCGAGATGGATTTTGTGATTCGTATTCATCTGCTCTTCTTCGATGATTTCTTTTACAAGATCATCAAAATTAAAATCAGATTTATTAAGGAGAATTTTTCCATTTTGGATTTTTGTGACATCCAGTAAATCATTTACAAGCCCTGTAAGTTTGTTGATCTGGTCATCCATTTTTCTGGCAACATCTGCATTCTTATCATCGTTTTGTTTTCTTAGATTTTTTTCCAGAAACTGAGAATAGAGTTTGAGACTAGTCAGTGGTGTTTTCAGCTCGTGACTTGCGATTCCCAGGAAGTTGTCTTTTTGTTGCTGAAATTGTTTGAACTCATTGATATCAGTGCAAGTCCCAATCCATTGGATGATTTCATCGTTTTGATCTTTTATAGGAACTGCACGGCCGAGAAACCATTCGTAGGAATTTTCTTTTCTGTAATTTTTAAATTGATATTCTATCTCGTAGCCAGATTTGTTTTTTTTGCTCACTTCCCAAAGGTTGATCGCGCGAACCGTATCGTCGGGGTGCAAAATTTTATGTGCTGCTTTTTCCCGGGTATCAATTCCTTCAAAACCTGTATAGTCGTACCATTTTTTATTATAGTAATCAATCTTTCCATTTTTGTCTGCAGTCCAGATGATGATGGGAAGACTGTCTGCAAGATTTCTGTATTTTTCTTGATTTTTCTGTAATTCTTTTTTTGCTAAAACTACGTCTGTAACATCTACAGCCACATTGGCAATGGCATAAACTTCGCCGTTGTGATTCTTCAGCGGTTGATAAGAAAAATTGTAATAAAAAGTCTGTAATTTACCATCAACTACGAGGTCAGCTCTGTCTTCTTTGGCAGAATATGTTTTACCAGATTCGTAAACATTTTTTAAAAGTCCCAAAAATGCTTGCCCAACGAGTTCCGGGATTCCTTCTTCAATCCTTTTTCCGATGATAGAACTGTCTTTTCCCCAAGATTTTAGCATCTTATCATTTGCCAAGTCTATGATGAAGTTTTCACCTTTGTAGATGGCAATCGCGTAATCAGATTCCTTAATGAGGTTTTTGAATTTATATTCCGTTTCTTCGACTTTCCTTTCTGTTAGAACTTGCTCTGTGGTTTCTGTTGCTACTACACTCACTCCAATGATTTCGGATTCTTCATCGTTATAAATTGGAGCATATATAAAATCGAAATAGCATTCTTTTGTTTGTCCATTTCTTTCAATGAACGCAAGATGTTTGTAGCCTTTGTAAGGGTTTCCAGTCTTTTTTACCTTAGTTAAAATATCAAGAAATGGCTGGTCTTTTATTTCTGGTAAAGCATCAATTAATCTTAAACCAATGATTTCTGGTTGTTTTCCCCACAGTTCAAGCATCTGAGGATTGGCTACTTTTATGACAAAATCATCGCCCATCAACATTGATAAGGCAATCGGAGCCTGAGTAAGCAAGAGCGCTAATGAGTCTTGAGAAATATTACTTTTAATAAAATTTTTCATTACGATTAATTCGAAAACTAAGGATTATTAAGAATCTATAGTTTTAATTTCTTTGTTTAATTTGCTGTTTTTATATCCATAAAGGAAGTAAATTATCAAGCCTATAGCAAACCATAGTCCAAACCAAAACCAATTGTCGTGGCTCATTCCTGTCAATAGATACAGGCAGGAACTCAATCCAATTAATGGTATCAATGATAAATTTTTGAGGAATGTCAAAACACAAAGTGCAAGATTAAAGATAATGTAAACTGTAATTGCCAATCGGAATTCGCCCTCATTCGGATCACTGAAATTTGTTAAGCTATGAAAAAATTCTGGTTGATAGAAATAGAAAAAGATTAATCCGCCAATGAAGATCAAAGGAAAAATCAATTTCCCATTGATGTAAGGTAAATGGAATCTGCCTTTCACTTTTTCCTTGTTTGGGAGTAGCAAAACCCCACCACAAACCAAAACGAAAGCGAAAATAGTTCCGATACTCGTAAAATCCAGAATGAAAGATTTGTCTGTAAACAAGATGGGAACACCTACTACAATTCCTGTAATAATGGTTGCAAAAGAAGGGATTTTTTTAGTCGGATGAACTTCCTGAAATTTCTTTGGTAAAAGTCCGTCTCTAGACATTGCCATCCAGATTCTCGGTTGTCCCATTTGAAAAACCAAAAGCACAGTTGTAATTGCCACAATTGCTATCAATGAAACAATGAATTCCATCCAAGGCATATTGAGATTGGAAGCATCGAAAACGAATGACAGCGGGTCTCCGATTCCGTCAAACTTTTTATAATCAACCAAACCAGTCAAAACCAATGTCAAAATAATATAAATCACGGTGCAAAGTCCGAGAGAAATCAACATTCCTCGTGGCAAATCGCGTTGTGGATTTTTAGTTTCTTCGGACAAAACAGAAATCGCATCAAACCCAATGTAAGCAAAGAAAACGCCCGAAACTGCTGACATTACCCCAGCAAATCCATTTGGCATAAAGGACGGTTCTGAAGTAACGGAACTTGTTGGAAACCAATTTCCTGTGTTCACAAATCCAATTCCAACTGCGATAACTAAGAGAATGACGAATAATTTTAAAATTACAAAAAAGTTATTGAAGTTCTTGCTCTCCTTGATGCCCTGATAGCAAAGCCAAGTAATCAATCCATTGATAACCAATGCCGGAATATCAAGAATAATCTTCAAACCACCGATGACTGGAGCGGATTTCCAAGCGTTTATCAATTCTCCATTATTAGAATTATTGAGAAAAGCTTTTTTAGCTTCGGTATAACTGCAGGTGAAATAATCTGGAATATGAACCCCGATTCTCTCCATAAAACTTGTGAAATAATCTGACCAAGAGAAAGCGACATAAATGTTCCCGAAAGAATATTCCATAATCAAAGCCCAACCAATAATCCATGCAATCATTTCTCCAAAGCTAGCGTAGGCATAAGTGTAAGCACTTCCTGCGGTGGGAATTCTACTCGCAAATTCTGCATAACAAAGTGCAGTGAAAGCACAGGCAAAACCACAAATCAGATATAAAACTATCACGCCCGGACCGCCACGGAAAATGGCTTCTCCCAAACTGCTGAAACTTCCAGCTCCAATGATGGCTGCAATTCCAAAAAATACGATGTCCCAAGTTCCCAAAACTCTGTTGAGCTGTCCGGAATCTGCATTTCCTGTGTAGTGTTTTCTTCTGAAAAGTGAGTTTATCAAAGCTTAAAATTTTAGTGCAAGAAACAAATATAATGAAATTTTGATGTTTCTGTTAAAAAAGTGTTAAACAAAAAGAATTTTTGATAAGGACACGGTTTGGCGGTTTGGTGTTTTAGGTTTGTGAAAAATTAAATATAAAATTATGAATAAAGAAATTCTGGAACACATTAATAACATTTACAAACAAACTTCTCGGTTGACTTATAAAACCATTGAGCAATGTAAAGCCGATTTTGAACCTGAACTGAAAGCAATCTCAAAAATATTTGGAATTGCTGATTTGGAAGCTATATTTCTGCTTTCGATTATCATCAATAATGCTGAATACAAAAACTGTCAAATTGAAGATATCGCCAATAGTTTGGATGTTTCCAAGTTTGAAGTTTTGGAAAATCTGGATAAGTTTATCTCGCTTCAAAGTAAAAAACTAATTGAGATTTCCGAACCAAATGATAGTGAGCAGGAAAACCACAGATATTCTCACAAATCCAAATTTCCGATAACAATTATGAATAAAATTTTCAAAATCACCGAAGAAACTGAATTTCAAATTTTCTCAAAGATTCTTTAATTAAGAAAGTATATATGAAAATAAGTATTTTTTGTGGCAGCAAGATTGGCGTTTCAATAGAAATAAAAAACGACATTATCCTTTTTTGTGAGCTGGTTTCCAAGAAAGGTTTTGATTTGGTTTTTGGTGGAAGTGATTTTGGAACAATGGGATTGGTTGCCGACATATTCCGAAAAAAATGGACGAAAAATCGTTGGAATTAGACCCGAACATTTCATTAAAAATGAAAAAAAATTGCAATCAAAATTAGATTTAGTTTTTACTAAAACAATGTCTGAAAGAAAAATGAAAATGATGGAATCATCTGATGTCATTATCGCATTTCCCGGCGGAATTGGGACTTTGGATGAAATTACGGAAGCGCATTGTTTGAAATCGGTTCAGCAAAATCACAAATTTGTAGGAATATTGAATTCTCAGAATTTCTTTGAAGGACTTGTTTTGCAATATGAAACCATGAAAAAATTTGGTTATACGAAAGAAGAGAAATTGGAAAAAATTGTGATTGAACAAAATCCGGAAAAGCTTTTTGAGATTATTGTTGATTTTTGTAAGCTTTGAAAACTATTAACTTTTAATATATTTGAGAAAATTAATAAACTATGGAATATAAAAAAGAATCGGTAAAACAATTGCTTAGTCAAGTGAATACAATTAATGAAGCTTATAAAATTGTAAAACAAAATACGGGAGAAGATTTTAATATTTTTGGAATCCTTGGTATGGAACGAAAGGAAGTAAAAACGCATTCTAAGTTTTTAGCAGAACTTTTAAATCCGAAAGGTTCTCATTTACAAGGAGATATGTTTCTGAAATTATTCATTGAATATTTGAATAAAGTTGCAATTAGTGATGAAAATATTGAAATCCTATTACCTGATGAAGATAAAATAAACTTAAATTTTGAAAAATCAACCATTCATATAGAAAAGTATATTGGAATAAAAGAAGAAACTGAAGGAGGAAGAATTGATGTTGTTATTGAAGATTATGATGGAAATTTGATTTGTATCGAAAATAAAATCGATGCTCGCGAACAAGAGAATCAATTGCTTCGATATGATAATTATGGAAAAAGATTTAAAAAATGTCATTTGTTATTTTTGACATTGGACGGAAAACAATCTGCAACATTAGATAAAGAAGTTGGAAAAGTGTATCCGATTTCATATAAAAAACATATTATTGAATGGCTAGAATTGTGCAAAAAAGAAGCTGTAAATCTTCCAATTCTACGAGAAACTATTGGTCAATACATTAACCTAATAAAAAAACTAACTCATCAAACAACTAATAAAGAAATGGAAAAAGATATTGTAGAAATCATTTCAAATAATGCGAAAAATTTTGAATCTGCCAAACTTGTAAAAGAAAATTTCGATAAAGCATTACAACTTTTAATCGACAAGCAAAGAGATAATGTCATAAAATTATTTATTGAATCAGGTATTAATCCTTTAAATATTGGAAAGGAAAAAGCAATAAGATACGATGAGTTTTTTCTGAAACTTAAAGATTTTGAAATTGAAAACAAAATTTATGAACTAGGAATTAATTTCGAATTAGGGAATAATTATTATTTTTTCTGTATGATAGGTCAAGGAGAAAAAAGAAATGATAGACATAATAATGATAGTATTTTTGATGATATAAAAAACACTCTTAAAAATGAATTTGCGAGTTATAATCTTAAAAGTGATGGATGGACAATTGGAAAATCAGAGAAATTCACAATTGGGATTGAGGTAGATAAATATTATTATCCAGAAACAAATAATGAAGAAGTTTATAAGGAATTGGTTGAGAGTGTTTTAAAAATTAAAAATACAGTAGGAACTCTTTTTAATTAAAAAAATGTTTAATTTATGAACAAAACCCAAAAAGAAATCCTCGACATCATTTCAAAATACGCAACCGAAAACCCAAGCCAAAGATTTGGGCAGATTATTTTCAATCTAGACATTAATCAATTTGATAAAAACAAAGAATTTATCATAAGAGATATTCATAATGATTCTGACGAAGAAATTTTAAAACGAGTAAAAGAACGATTGAAAAAACTCACTTCTTAATAACCGAATTTTAAAAAGTCATAATTTGTATATTTACTACTTTTGCACTATTAACTTAGAATGCAGAATCTTTTAACCTTTAATTTCTAAAATGGCAATCCTAGACAAAAACTTCAGATTAATGAGCATCGCCAATTTTCTGAAAAGCAAACCGAAAGGTGCAAACTTCAAAGAAATTCTAAAACATCTTGAGGAATTGTATCACAAAGAAAGTTTTTCAAAAGATTTGGCTTCTAGTCAAAAAACTTTCAATAGAGATATGGATTTGCTTTTGGAATTAGGGATTGAAATCAAATTCAAACGCTCCACGATGACTTATCAAATTATCAACGATAGTTTTTCCGAGAATTCGCAGACTATTTTTGACAATCTTCTTTTAGTAAATGCTTACAAACAAGCCGAAAATAATTCCGAAATAATGATATTCGAGAAAAGACAAGCATCTGGATTGCATAACTTGGAAGGATTGATTTTCGCCATTAAAAACTCAAAAGTTCTCAGCTTCAATTACACAGAACATTGGG
>JAGNPP010000146.1 GCA_017989575.1 Chryseobacterium sp. | reverse complement strand
CCACTAGGGAGAACTTCTGCCAAACCTTTTTTAGCTTGCTCGGTAATGACAACAGAAGTATAATTAATCGGCTGATTACTTAATGCGAAAGCCGGCGTGATCTCATCTATCACAGAACAGGTTTCGTAATCAATATTGGTAAAAGTGGTACAGTTGTAGAATGGAAATTCTTTGGTATAAACTTCTGCGCAAGAACCCTGCTTGAGTTTTGCTCGGTAAAATCCGGGTTGAGCCGGATAAGTAGATGAATTCATTGTTGGTGTATGGTAAACCAGTAGATGGACTAATGCCAGACTTGATTGGCGCAATCACATATACACCAGCACTGTTTTTGATTTCCCATTGGTACAAATCAAACCCTTCTGTGATTTCCAATTTTACTTCTACAGCTCCCGAAAGACAGTCACCTTCTGTTTTTGAAATTGCGGGAATAAAAGAAAATCCTGCAAAATATCCGCCATAGCCTACTGCATCATCTCCTGCGGAAATCCCTGCCGTAACAGCGCTTGAAGAAAAAACCGCCACGTTGCCGGTAATGTTTGGATAGGAGTAAGTAACCCAATTGCTGGACCCTGTTACATTAAAAGGTCCATTCGCAGAAGTCAGAGGCAAAGTAACACCATCTCTTTTTATCTCAATAGTGGCTCCTTTTTCTGTAATGATATTCAATTTTGTTGGAATGTTTAATATCCCACTAAGATTACCATTACTCACTACAAAATTCTCTTGTATCTTTCCAATTTCGTCAATCTTTTTGGGAAGATAACAACTTAATGGTGGAATATAATTGAAACCTCCGGTAGCAAGTTCAGAACTGTTAGAATCTCCTGCCAATAATTGATAAACATATGCATTTTTTGTTGTTTTGACATGCATATTATAATGATTAAAACCTTGCAAGATATAGGGATTCGAACTCGCTGGCGTATATTGTGTTAGATAATGTTGTCCTGCATTGATAGTTGCTACTGGCGTTCCAGCGCCATTCAAATAAATCTGAGTATTATCTTCTGTGGCTACAATGATAGCTCTTTCCATTCCATTGGCTGGATTTCCATTTCCTTTCATCAAAATAAATTCCTGCCCCAGTTTATCTACTGGTACCCCTTGATCCATCAAAATATCGGAACTATTAACCGCCGTTGTAGCATATTGCCCGTTGAAATTTCCATTGGTAATAGAAACTGGTTTATCGGACACTATTTTTGCCCCAATGAAAGCGCCATTTCTGTTATCACTGTAATCTCCCGTTCCATCGATGATGTATGATTGTCCTTTTTTTAAGGTAAAAGTAAAGCTGGATCTTGTAACACCGTCAGTAAAACTAATATTAGAATTGAAATCTGAAATGGTGACTTTGGTATTATCCTCCGTTGCCATTACACTTGTCATAAAGTTCAGAATATCATTGTTGGCAGTCATAGGTGCCATCACTGCACGAAATTCTGTCCCAATACCAGCCATTCCTTTCGAGGTTATGAGTTCGCCATGGTTTAATACAGAAAATCTCAAACTGGCATAGAATGGTTTGTCGCCATTGACGTAAAGTCCCTTATTAACTGGCTTGAAAAGATCTGCAGTAGGATTAGAAAATGTTGGACTTACAATAATCATATTCCGTACGGGAACTTGAAAATATTGCGGCGCATTCTTACTAATGGTTACAGATCCAATTAAAACACTATTATCCAAATTGTCATTACTGTAAACATTGACTTTAAATGGCGTGGTTTCATTAGTAGAAAAATAAAGCCGTTGATAAGCACTGCCGTTGCCTGTTCTATCCACCATTGGTGCAAACCAGTGATCTCTATCTAGCTGTGCAGATATGTTTGTGAAAAAAATAAAAAGAATAAGAAGTAGTAAAATTTTCTTCATTGTAATAGCCTGTTCAATATATTACAAATGTAGAAAAAAGGATTTTATTGCCTTTTGGTGTTTTAATTTCGGTTTTTCAGCAATATCCAGCCAGAGAGTTGCGTTCTTTTTGAATTTCCCGTTTCGTTCCATTCCAAGATGTACCAGTAGGATGACGTTGGCAAAGGTCTGCCATTGGAAGTTCCGTTCCAGATGAATTGGTTATTGACGTCACCTTTGAAAACCTGAACACCAAAACGGTCGTAGATTTCAAACTTGGGCTCCAATTTTTGCAAAAGGGAAGAATAATTGATGACATCATTCACGCCATCATTATTGGGCGTAATGACATTTTGAGAATTGATCAATGTAAAATCTTTCGAAATCACAGCACATCCATCTGCTCCCTGAACGTAAATCGTATGGGTTCCCAACTCAACATTAGTGAAAATATTTGAATTTTGATAAGCACCATTATCCAAAGCAAACTGATAAGGCAAAGTTCCACCAGAGACCAAAACCGTGATGGTAGTTCCTTCTATCAAAACATTATCAATCATTGGCTCCTCTGCTTCTGAAATTTTGAAAAATTGTTGATAAACGCAATCATCAAACGTGAGTTTCACCCAATAATCTCCAGCTGGAACATTTTTGATTTCATTCACAAACCGACCTTTCACACCGTTGCTCCATTCATAATATTGAAAACCAGTCCCAGCGTCTACATCTATCGTTTTTCCTTTGCAAATGACTTCATTTTTTATGAGTAAAGATTTTTTTGGTTGTTTGAATTTGAATTTGACTTCTTTATAGTTTGGACAAAATTTATCTTTTTCTATTCGAATGAAAATCGACCTGTCCGCACCAATGGTTGGAGAACTTGAAACTGTAGAATTACCCCCTACTTTTGCTTGAGCTTCTGTGGAAAAGTAGGTTGGCGTAACGCCGGTTTCGTTTGTAATCAATGAAATATAATCTGCTAAATCAAAAGTCTGATTCCCACTAATATCACTATCGCAAATATCAATCTCCTGAACGGTATTGAAAGACAGTTGTGTCCCAAAATAAAACTGAATTGAATAAGGATCCGGATTACAGGAAAACGCACCCACTCTCAAATACAAAGTCTGAGGGCTGCCGGTAAAAACAAAGTCCAAATCTGGGTTGATGGATGCTCCATTAGGCGTGAGAGAATAAGAACGGGTAAAAACCGCAGGATCGTAATCTCTAATAAGTTGACTATCAAAATCAGACAATTTAGCAGAAAACTTTCCATCAAAATCATCGTCACAAATCATAATTGGAGTTGTAGCAATTTGTGCCACGGGCGCATCTTCTATTCTTAAGTTGCCTTCCAATTTACATCCGCTACTGAGTACAATATCTACTCGATAATCACCTTCCTGAGTTGCTCTGTAGGTATCAATATCATCTGTTCCGGGAATTGGCGTTCCATTTCTGAACCACCTGTAAGAACTTGCTCCAGAAACTGTTGTAATATCGTGAAAACCACCTGCACAAAGTGGATCTGCATTCTCCAAAGTAAGATCGGGACCTATATCTATATTTCCTGTGAAACTTCCTGCCTTTAGAAATACCGCAGAATCGTACAATCCTCTTGCATCACCGTGATCCGCAATCACTAATTTGATATGGTATTTGACACCTATTTCTACTGTTGTAATAGCTCTTAGAATTTTGGTTTGTCCATTGAAATTGGTCGGCGATTGAGTCCCATTAAAACCACCAAAATAATCCAAGTTTTTTTCACAGTTGTCTGCACCATTTATCGACAATGAAGTTACTGGAATATTGGTTCCTGGTACAAGTGCAATATTCCTATACGGTTCGCTATTATCCCCTTTTTTAATCAAGAATGCAAACGCATCAGAATATCGGCAATTACTCAGCCTGTACTCTTCGGACAGGAACATATAATCAAAACTAATCTGGTCACTTTGCAAAGATTGAAAATCAAATTCAAGATAAGTCGCATTTAGTATATTATCTGTTGGCAAACCAGCAAGTGCGAGGGCATTTATCAAATCCGGATCTCCACCCCAATTCGAATCAAACTCACTTTGAAGATTATTATTGGGTCCGGGAGCTAGTGAAACTTTTCCGGTAGAAAGTATAATCCCTTCATCTATATCAAATGTGCTTCCGTTTTTGTAAAAATAACCATAGCTTAAATCTGTCCGTCCGAAATCAGCACCTTTAACAGAAACATTTGAGATTGTGATACAACTGGAATTTTGAGCACCAATGAATTTTTCTACCAATTGCTGAGCCGTCAAACTTTTGTCAACGGAAATATATTGCGCTTTAGCCAGATTCATAAAAATCAAACTAAGACAGCACAGAAGAAATTGGAAAAATTTAGAATAGTTCATTTAAATAATATGGACTGCAAATTTACTCCATATTATGTTAACAAAAAATCCTGCTATAAAATATAGCAGGATTTAATTTATTTTTAAGTCTTAAGATTAAGCAAGAGCAACTCTTACAAATCCTGTAACTTTTAGATCTCCGTTTACAGACTTCACATAGTCAGCCACAGATACGCTAGAATCTTTGATGAAATCTTGGTGTACCAAAGTGTTGTCTTTGTAGAATCTCTGCATTTTACCTTTCAAGATATTATCGATGATGTTTGCAGGTTTTCCTTCTTCTGTCAATTTGTGTCTTTCGATTTCCAATTCTTTATCGATAGTCTCTTGAGAAACAGCAGTCTCATCTAGAGCGATTGGGTTCATCGCAGCAACTTGCATAGAAACGGATTTTGCAGCTTCATCCGCACCATCTACTTTTGCAGAAAGGGAAGTGATAGAAGCGATTTTGTTTCCAGCGTGGATGTAAGCTCCCAAGAAAGGACCTTCGATTCTTTCGAAAGCTCCGATTTCAATTTTCTCACCGATAACGCCAGTTTGCTCGATCAATTTCTCAGCAACAGTCAATCCGTGGAAATCTGTAGCCAACAATTCTTCTTTCGTAGCAGCAAAAATTGCCATTTCAGCAATCTCGTAAGCCAACTCGATGAACGCTTCGTTTTTCGCAACGAAATCAGTCTCGCAGTTCAAAGAGATTACCACACCTAGCGTGTTGTCCTCGTTTACTCTTGCGATTACTGCACCTTCAGAAGAATCTCTGTCTGCTCTGTTTGCAGCTACTTTTTGTCCTTTTTTTCTAAGGATGTCGATTGCTTTTTCGAAATCTCCTTCAGCTTCTACTAAAGCTTTTTTGCAGTCCATCATTCCTGCACCTGTGGTGTTTCTTAGTTTTGCCACATCTGCAGCTACTGGTGTATAAGACATAATATTGATTATTTTTTAATTTTAATATTGATTTTCCGACTTCATGTTTTTCAGCGTGCAAATATAGTGATTTTTATAAAAAAATAAAACAACTTCATATTCTTAATTTATCAAAAATTCCGCAAAGCCTTTTGTAATTTGAGTTGTATAGAATTATTAATTATTTATCACATAATTTCTCATGATTTTACAAGAATTAATTTATTTTTACGTTCTTATTCGATAACAGATATTTAATTTATAATGAAGAAGATATTTTTACTTTCATTTATCCTAGTTTCCATTTCCATATTTTCGCAAAGCGTTTTCGAAGCAAAATCCACTACAGACAGAGCTGTGGTCGAAAAATTCATCCGCAACAATCCCACACATCCTGCAGTTTCTGAATTGAAGAAAAAAGCGCTCTCTCTAAAATATGGAGGAAGCTCTCAAGTCGCAAAACCAACGGTAACAGCAATGACGGAAAACAAAATCGAGAAAACGTCCAAAGTAGGAACCTCAGCATCCAAAGGAGAACCTTCTGAGCAAGCCAAGAATACGGCTGCAATGCTCACCAGTCTTTTCAACAACAATCCTAATAAGAAAGAAGCCATCATTCAGTTTGTCAACAAATCGAAGTGTAATCTTATCATTAAAATTAGCGGAAAAAAATTCTACAACCTGACAGTGCCTTCCAACGGGCAAAACTATATCTTGGTGGACAAAGGCAGCTACAATGTTTCTACTTCCATCTGCGATGCAATCTACAATCAAAACAAAGCATTCACAAAAGATGTCATCATCACTCTCAAGGGAGCAAAATAAAAATCCGGATTGAAACTTCTCTCATTAATATTACTCTTTGGTTATTTAAATATTTTTTCTCAAAAGAAAATTGATGTAGATTCTTTGCAGTTAAAAGATGCCAAAGAATTGCTGGGAGACGATTATGGAAATCTATATTTATATAAAAACAAAGATCTCAGTTTTACAAAGTACGATTCTGTCGGCAATCAGCTTGGGAAATTGATGTTGACTTTTCCCTACAAAATCCAAAGCGTGAACAATCCGTTGAATATAGTCATGTTTTCGGAAAACGCTCAGGAAATCAAATTCATAGATCAAAATATGAACGAGATTCAAAAAATCAATCTCAGTTCTCATTTTGGATTTATAAAAGCTGTTTATGCTGAGGATCTTCAGTTTGCGTGGATGATAGATGAGAGCAACAAAACATTGATCCAATACAACTTCCGAAGCACTTCTAAAATCAGTTCTTTTCCTTTTAATATTAATCTGACTTCGCTCAAAGATTTTCTTGTATATAATAATAGAGTCTATATCCTGCGGGAAAACACCTTCGAGGTTTACAGCACAAAATCCGCTCTACTCTATTCCGCACCTATTTCCAATTCAAAAAAACTTCGAAGAATCAACAATGACATTTGGATCTTTGGAAGCCAAACCATCGACAAATTTGATGGAAAAGATCTCTCTAAAATCTTCGAAAACGAAAGCGCAAAAATTGTGGATAAAAATAACACTGGATTTTT
>JAGNPP010000145.1 GCA_017989575.1 Chryseobacterium sp. | reverse complement strand
GTCAATCGCATCATAGATTTCTCCTTCGTCCTCGATAGCTTGTAGGTTTTCTACAACTTCCATAGGTGCTCCGGTTCTGATGGCGTAGTCAATCAATTCTGCCTTGGTCATCGGCCAAGGTGCATCGCTAAGGTAAGATGCTAATTCTAATGTCCAATACATAATTTATAATTTTTGCAAAAGTAAAAAATTAGGTGATACTTTATACATATTTCTACTGATTTTCAACAATATTTAAAAATAAATTCATCTTATTTCCAAAATATCTATTGTCAGAATATTGTTATTGCCGGTTTCCCAAAAACCATTCCACAAATTTTTTTGTGCCATTTTGGAAGTTTGTTGTGGGTTTGTAGCCAATTAAAGCTTTTGCTTTCGTGATGTCTGCATTGGTTTTTTGTACATCACCTGGTTGCATTGGCAGTATTTTTTTGATGGCTTTTTTTCCAATTGTATTTTCCAGGGTTGTGAGCATTTCGCGTAGTGTAATCACTTCACTTTCCCCAAGATTGATGATTTCATAAACATTGTCATTAGTCTCAAGATATTGGATTGATTTTAAAACACCATCAATAATATCATCAACGAAAGTATAATCTCTTGCTGTGGAACCATCGCCGTAGAAAGGGATTTCGTTATTTCCAAAAATCAGTTTCGTGAATTTGTGAATCGCCAAATCTGGTCTTTGTCTCGGTCCGTAAACCGTGAAAAACCTTAGCTGAATCATATCGATATGATAAAGACTATGATAAACGTGACCGATAATTTCGCCACATTTTTTTGTCGCTGCGTAAGGCGAAATAGGATTGTCAACATTATCAGTCTCAGAAAAAGGGATTTTTTCATTATTTCCATAAACGCTTGATGATGAAGCGCAAACGAATTTTTTAATTCCAAATTCCTTGCAAAGTTCCCAAAGATTCTGAGTGCCTCGAATGTTGACTTCCTCATATTCCAGAGGACGCTCAATAGACGGACGAACGCCAGCCAAAGCAGCCAAATGAATGACTAAATCAATTTTATGATTTCGGAAAATCTCCTCCAAGCCTTTTTTATCACGAATATCCTGAAAGTAAAATTGATAATTGTCTGATTTATATTCAGTTGTAATTTTTTTAATATCGGTTTCTTTATCGGTAAAATTAAATTCAGATTTTGAGCCTAAAGATTCGAGCGTATTTTTAATTTTAATTTTATAATCGTAAAAATCGTCGAAGTTGTCAACGTTGATGACAGAATGTCCATTTTTCAATAATTGTTCTACCAAATGAGAACCGATAAATCCACTTCCGCCAGTGATAAGATAAGTCATAACATCAATTGTGTTGCGAAGATAAGAATTAAACAAAATAGAAACGATTCTTTTGAAATTTAGTTGGGAACTTAAAAATTAATTAATAATGTTTACTTTTAATCCCAATTTCAAATCCACGACAAAATGCAATTCTCCGGACAAATCCTGAAAATGATCTCTCAAAATGGAAAACCAATCCAATATTACCTCAACCTGAATGGCGATCTCATCAATATGAATCAGCTTTTTGGGAAAGAACTTCACATCAAACACGTCGGCTACGAATGTGTGAATTGTGGAAGTGATGAGAAAATCTACCGAATGGGCTTCTGCAAAAAATGCTTCTTCGAAAGTCCGTATGCGAGCGATTCGATCATCCGTCCGGAACTTTCCACGGCGCATCTTGGCGTTGGTGAAAGAGATCTGGAAGTGGAGAAACAGATTCAGTTGGTTCCGCATATCGTTTATTTGGCTTACACAGGCGATGTGAAAGTTGGTGTGACGAGAGAAGCGCAAATCCCGACAAGATGGATCGATCAAGGAGCCACCTTCGCTTTGCCAATCGCCATCACGGAAAACCGTTACGAAGCTGGAATGATCGAGGTAGAACTCAAAAAACACGTGGCCGACAAGACCAATCCGAAGAAAATGCTTTTGGATGATTATGAAGATACCTTAGATCTGATTGATTTCCGAAATAAAATTGCGGACTATTTTCCCAACGATTTCAAAAAGTTTGCGGTGAGCGAGGAAAATATCATCAAACTCGATTTTCCTTATGAGAAACCTGAGAAGATCAATGTTTTCACGTTGGATAAGAAACCGGAATTCAATGGTGTTTTGAGGGGAATCAAAGGGCAATATCTTGCTTTTGAAGGTGATGATTTCATTAATGTTCGTGGGCACGAAGGTTATGTGGTGGAATTGACGGTTTAAAGTTTTAGTATGAAGAACGGATTACTTTTTCTATTGCTCATTTTCTTTTCCTGCACAGAAAGTTCTCCCAAATTTTCTAAGAAAGATATCTATTATATTGAAAGGGACAAAGAAACTGGTTGGTTCCGAGTTCACAACAAACAAAATAAATGGGGATTTATAGACAAAGATAGTTCTATCGTTATCCCGTTCGAGTATGATTTTCTGAATCCGTTTGAAAATGGACTTGCTTATGCAAAAAATGGAAGAAAGGAATTTTTCATCACAAAGAAAAATCTGAAACTAGAAGGCGATTTTGATGAAGTCAGGATTTTTTCTTTCGGATTAGCAGGCGTTCGTAAGAATAGAAAATGGGGATTCATCGATGAAAAAGGTAAATTGATAATCCAGCCAATTTATGACAAGATTCAATATTTCACAGTTAATGGACTTTGTCCCGTTGTCAAAAATGGAAAATCAGGATTTATTGATAAAACCGGAAAAGAAATCATTCCAATAATATACGATGACGCTCGCTCACAACAATTGGATGATATTGTCATCGTTCAAAAAAACAAGAGATGGGCTTTCTTTGATAATAAAGGAAAACAGTTGTCAGATTTTGTTTTTGATGAGGTTTTCAGCACTGAACATTATGATTTTTCCAAAGATATTTTTGACAGAAGCCAGTCGACCTATTTTAAAAATGGTGTAGTTTTAGTGAGGAATGGAAAGAATTATGAGTTCATTAATGAAAAAATAAAACCCGCTTTTCCAAATAATAAATTCGACTCTGCAACGGTTTTTGATGCATTTAAAAATGCTATTGTAAAACGAAATGGCAAATATGGAATGATAAAATCTGATGGGCAAATCAAAGTTCCATTAGAATATAATTTTATCGAACCTTACGACAGCAACCACGGCAATTATTCTGAATATTTCAACGCTCGAAAGGGAAAGGTCTATTCTATCTTTAATAAAAACCTAAGGAAGATTGGAGAATCCTTAGAACCAATTTATAATAATTTCCGTACAGACAATCCAACGATTTCTTTCAAAAATCTCAAAGGTAAATACGGAGTAATAGATAAAAATGGAAACGTAAAAGTGCCTTTTGTTTATGATGAAGAACTTCGTTTTGAAGAAGAAAGTTATGCAATTGCAACAAAAAATAATGAAGTTGGTCTTATCGATTCCCACAACAAAATTCTGATTCCTTTTGGAAAACAGTTTATCGATGAAGTTTTTGATAGGCTTGATGACAAACCAAAAGAATTGGCAAATTACTTTATTGTTACAAATGATAATACTGCGAAGATTGTTGATGTTACTAATAAAACAATCGTAAACGATTATCAGTCCATTCGGCCACTTTTCTACGATCATTCTAAATTCTTGGTTAAAAAAAATGAAAAGTTTGGTGTCATTGATTTGACCAACAAAATTCTTTCTCCAATTATATATGATGAATTTTCAGATTGGGTAGAATACGGTCCTGAGAACAGACATATTGTAAAACTAGGCTCCAAATCTGGAATGTTAGAGGAGAAGACGTTCAAGGTTAAAATTCCTGTCGATTATAATTTTGTTTTTATTTCTCGTTTCGTGGTTTTTGTTGAAAAAAATAAAAAATATGGAATAATCGATTTGAATAATAAGATTCTTTGTCCTCTGATTTATGATGAATTGAAACCAAATTTCGGATATGGCTTAGGTTTTGGAGATGATAAAATCTATGCGAGAAAAGGGAAGCAATATTTTGAAATTGATATCAATGGAAAAATTCTGAAATCAGTGACAAAAGCTAAATTTATTGAAGAATCAAAAGAGCCGGAACCACCGCCTCCGCCACCGAAAATAAAATAATTGATGAAAAAAACTTTAAAAGTTACCGGAATCGTTTTGGGAAGTATTTTGCTTCTCATTTTGATATTGAATGTCGGATTCAGACTTTGGCTCAAATATCAGCTTCCGGATTACATCAAAAATAAAACACCCTACGCAATCACCTACAAGGCTTTGAATGTCGAAATTCTCAGCGGAAGTATTTCGGCAGATGGAATTTTAATTAAATCCAAAAATCCCGATGATAAAAAAGTTCTTGCGATCGATGGATTTGTAGGTGGATTGAATGTCAGCAGATTGGGAATCATTGATTTCATTAAAAATAAAAAAATCAACACCAATTCTATTCGGTTGACGAATCCAAAACTAAAAATCAGATTGGCGCAAAGTAAGACGAAAGATTCTGTAAAAGAACCAATGCCGTTTCTCATCCGAAATATTGACATCACCAAAGGAAACATCGATGTTATAAATACTGACGACTCAAGAGCTTTCTCAGCTAAAAATCTTGATCTCGAAATCAAAAATCTTAGCTTGAATGATAATCCGAACGAATTGCCGTTTGCGTTGGACAGTTATAAAATTACCGCGAACGATTTCTTCGCCAAAATAAGTGATGTTTACACGATTAATTCTTCTGATATTAAGACCAATAACGGCCAATTGGAAATCAATGATTTTGAGTTGAAATCGATTTTGGACTTTAAAGATTGGGAGAAAAGTTTTACGAAACAGAAAAGCCTCTTCAATATCAAAAGCAAGAAAATTTCTTTTAACGATTTGGTTTTTGATAAGACCAAACTGAATTTGAAAAACGCTCAATTCATTGACCCAGAATTCGTTATTCAGAATCGTAATGAGAAGATCATCAAACCAAAAATTCCAAAGAAAAACGGGATTGATTTGAATTTTGCCAATATTGATATTAAAAATGGAACCTTATCGATGTTGAAATCCAACGGCGAAAAGTCACTTTCATTAGCAAAATTCGATGCAAATGTGAAAGATTTTTTGATGAATGAGGAAACTTCGAAAAACAAATTGCCTTTCAAATTCAAAGATTATAAAATCGTTGGAAACACGTTTTTTTACGATTCCGGCAAATATTACAATCTCAGTTTGTCAAGCTTCAATATGTCTTCGCAATCGATTGATTTGATGAATTTTAAAATGATTCCAAAAATGTCGCGCGCCGAGTTTGTGAGAACAATTC
This sequence comes from Chryseobacterium sp., assembly GCA_017989575.1. GTDB lineage: Bacteria > Bacteroidota > Bacteroidia > Flavobacteriales > Weeksellaceae > Epilithonimonas. The sequence goes on along the minus strand of JAGNPP010000145.1, from coordinate 1,455 downwards.
CGATGGAAGATGACCAATTTAATATCTCAGCAAACCGAATTCTGCTTTCAGGTATTGATTGGACTTTCGAAAAAGAACTCGACCTTCATTTGAAATCCGCAAAACTTCACAATGTGGACGCCAATATTTTCCGAAGCAAAATTCCCAAGGATAATCCAAAAGAAAAGTTGCTCTATTCCAAAGTTCTGCGAAATATAAAATTCCCTTTGATTGTTGATAATCTAAATCTTTTGAACTCAAAATTGGTGTACGAAGAAGACAAGCCGGACAACAACGGCCCTGGAAAAGTGTTCTTTACCAATTTTAATTTGAATGTCAAAAATCTGAATTCCAACAAAAAGAAAGGCGCCAATACGAAAGTGCCGATTGTCATCAATTGCAAGTTTATGGGCGTTTCTCCTATGAAAGTGAATTGGAACTTTGATACCTCGGATCTAAGGGACAACTTCACGATTGGAGGTTACATCAATGATCTTCCGGCAAATGACATCAATCCATTCATCAAACCTTATATGAATATCACGGCGACTGGAACGATTACGAGTCTTAATTATAATTTCAAGGGAAACAATGATATTATGAATGGAAAATTCAGAATCACACACAAAGATTTGAAAGTGAGCTTGATAAATAAAGAAACCAAAGAGAAAAAGAAATTTCTATCAGCTGTTGTCAACTTGGTAGTGAAAAAAGATTCTCAGAAATTCCCTGAATCTGCGGACATCGATGTGACAAGAAACAAGGAAAGGTCATTCTTCAACTTCTATTGGAAAGGCATCGAAGACGGATTGAAAAAGACACTTTTGGTCATCAAAATCTAAAAAAACAAAACCTTATCTTTTGACGGACAAGGTTTCTATAAAAAAAACTAAAAAAGGAATTTTGTTTAAAAGTCAAATTCTTCTTTTACTTCTACTTCTGGGATTCTTTTCAAAAATCTATCGAATTCTGGGCCTTCATAATTGCTGTTGGCGCCGTAGGAATCGATAATCATTGCAATGTTTTCGTAATTATCTTTGATGAGGTAGAGTGCCACATTATCTGCCGGATCACTTTCGCCTTCGAATCTGTAAGTTCGGATGATTTTCAAATCTTCTGGTTGGTATGACTTTTCTGTACCACTGATTACAAAACGTTTATCATCGGTCATTCGTATTTCGTTTGTGATTCCTTTTTGTCTCAGCTTTTCCATCACTTCCGATAGTGTCAGCATTGGTTTCGGATTATTCATAACAGTATTTTTTAGATTGGTTACGTTTAGATAAACAAATCACGAACCAAAAAAGACTCTACAAAATATGTAAAGTCTTAAAAAAATAAAAGTTATGAAAAATTAAATTATCCTTCTCTTCAGAAGAGTGAGATAAATTACTTGTTAGCCTTGTAGCGCTTGTCTGGCGTTCCGTCCTTTTTCAAGGTTTTTGCGGCTTTGTATCGTTTGTCCGGTGTTCCGTC
>JAGNPP010000144.1 GCA_017989575.1 Chryseobacterium sp. | reverse complement strand
CCACAAAATCACACATTTCCTCCACACTTTCCATTCGGTGCGTGGATAAAATGATGGTCGTTCCCTCATTTTTCAATCGGATGATTTGGTCTTTGATGAGGTTCGCATTCACAGGGTCAAAACCGGAAAAAGGCTCGTCCAGAATCAGCAACTTCGGGCGGTGCAAAACCGTCACCACAAACTGGATTTTCTGCGCCATTCCTTTCGAAAGTTCACTCAGTTTTTTCTTCCACCATTGGTCGATGTTCAGTTGCTCGAACCAAAATTTAGCTTGCGAAAGTGCCTCTGCGCGGGACATTCCCTTCAATTCTCCAAAATACAGAAGCTGGTCGCCCACCGTCATATTCTTGTAAAGACCGCGCTCCTCCGGCATATAGCCGATGTTTCGGATGTGCTCCGGATTCAGTTGCTGGCCGTCAATCCAAACCTTGCCTTCATCCGCTTGAGTAATCTGATTGATGATTCGGATAAACGACGTTTTTCCCGCGCCATTCGGACCCAAAAGCCCATAAATACTCGCCGTAGGCACATCGATAGAAAAATCCTGAAGCGCAATTTTCTTCCCCGCGTTGTATGTTTTTTTGATATTTTCAGCTTTCAGCATTGATAATTTGTAATTAAAAATGAATAATTTAATATTGAGGAGCAAGACAATTTCCCCTTCGATTCACGTGTCTCACCCGCTTTCCGTTGCAATCTTTTTTTTCAAAAAAGGATTTCCACTACAATCGGGGCTATGTTGAGGTTTTGTCTTTCCATCGACGATTTTTAAAACCTCACAAAATTAGTTCATTAATCTCAAAAATGTTACAGAAAAAGTAGTTTTCATCGCTCCAGCCTTGTCAAGTTTCCAAACCTTGACAAGGCTTCAACTGCAGAAAAAGCCGATGAACACGTGAAGATGCTTCATCGTAATGAATCAATGACGTATCGTAATGAATCACTGGCTCAACGTAATGAATCAACGACCTAACGAACTGAATCACCGATGCAACCAACTGAATCAAAGAGGTTTCGTAATGAATGAACGGCTTATCGAAACGTGTTTTCCGTGTTTTTAGCTTTGTCAAAGTTCAAAACTTTGACAAAGCTTTTCATCAACTTCAAACCTTCAAGGTTTCCAAAACCTTGAAGGTTTAACAAATCAACTTTGACAAAGCTTTATTAATTCTTAAATTAGCCCACCAAAACAATATGCAATAGCCAGAAGCCAATTGCTAATCGCCAAAAGCCACATTATGACTCAAGAATTTTTGGGAAATTCCCAATTCAACATATCAAACCAAGCGGTTTCCGCAAGCTGTCCGTCCAATATCGCATTAATAAAATATTGGGGAAAATACGAAAACCAAATCCCAGCAAATCCCAGTATCAGCTACACATTGAATCATTGCCGAACAAATACGTCGATGGAATTTATTGCCGGAGAAGAATTCTCCGTTCAGACTTTTCTTTCAGGAAATGAAGAACAGAAATTCGCAGAGAAAATCGAAAAATATTTCAAAAACATCGAGCCATATCTCCCTTGGATTCTGAAAGGAAAATACATCATCCGAACTGAAAATACCTTTCCGCACAGTTCTGGAATCGCAAGTTCAGCTTCAGGTTTCGGAGCGATTGCAAAATGTCTGATGAATTTGGATGATATTTTCACTACTAAAGAAGAAGGCTTCGAGAGCCTCAGCCTGACAAAAACCAAAAAAGAAAGTTTCCTCGCAAGATTGGGAAGTGGAAGTGCCTCCAGAAGTCTTTACGAAGGTTTGGTCGTTTGGGGAAAAACCGAAGAAGTGGAAGGGAGTTCAGACCTATTTGCTGTTCCGTATAACAACAATGAAATCCATTCCATCTTCAAAAACTTCAATGATTGGGTGTTGCTCATTCACGAAGGTCAGAAATCGGTTTCATCCACAGTTGGTCACGGCTTGATGAACACCAATCCTTACGCTGAAAGACGTTTCCAAGAAGCGCATGAAAACTTCACAAAACTGAAAACCATTCTTGCGACCGGCGATATGGAAGGTTTCATCAAACTCGTAGAACACGAAGCTTTGACACTTCACGCAATGATGATGATGAGCGAACCAGCTTTCATCCTGATGCAAACCGGAACGTTGCAGGTCATCAATAAAATCTGGGAATTCAGAAAAATCACTGGTTTGGCTTTGTTCTTCACTTTGGACGCTGGAGCGAATGTTCACTTGCTCTTCCCGAATGATATTGATAACAAGAGAATCACAGATTTCATCACGACAGAACTGATTCCGTTGACTCAGAAAGGAGGCGTTGTGAAGGATGTGATGAGGTTTTAGAAAAGGTTGGAAGATGGATGTTGGAAGTCAGAAGGAAAAAAAATCCTAATTATCCACGAAGTTTGTCATTCCGTAGGAATCTAACCACAGAAGAAAAGGGCAGTTTAGATTCCTCCGGAATGACAATATTATGGAAAAAACTGTCTAATAAAAACACAATAAAAATGATTGAATTTCCAGAAGGCGCTTACACGTTTTATGTTTATATTTTAACAAACAAAAGCAAAACAGTTCTGTATACGGGAGTTACAAATAATCTTCATATTTAGATTGCATCAACATAAAACTAAAACAAATCCAAACAGTTTTACTGCAAGATACAATGTTGAATTTTTAGTTTATTATGAAAAATATGACTGGATTCAACAAGCGATTGAACGAGAAAAGGAAATTAAAAATCTTTCAAGAGCTAAAAAGTTAGATTTAATAAGGATTCAAAATCCTAATTTGGAGTTTTTGAATGATTTGTTTCAACAGAAATTTTAAGTAACCACAAAGTATGTCATTCCGTAGGAATCTAGACTGCTGAGATTCCTACGGAATGACAAAATTGTGTTTAAAAATTTATTAGATAAAATAAGAATTCCATTCAAAACTAAGTTTAGATTCCTACGGAATGACAAAATTGTATTTAAAAACTTTATTAAAGAGAAATAAATATTCAACTTAAAACTAAGTTGAGATTCCTTCGGAATGACAAAATACCGTTTAAACATAAACAAATATGAAAAAACTTACCTTACTACTTCTACTATTCATCTCCTTTTTTGGAAATGCACAAACCATAACAGAACCAAAAAACAACCCGAAAGAATGGTCGCAACCTTACAAACCTTTCAGGATTGTTGGAAATCTTTATTATGTTGGAACTTATGATTTGGCATCTTATCTAGTTGTTACCAACAAAGGAAATATCCTTATCAATACTGGATTGGCAGATTCTTATCCTCAAATCAAAGCAAATATCGAGAAGCTCGGATTCAAATATAAAGATACCAAAATCCTAACTTTGACCCAAGCGCATTTTGACCATATGGGCGCAATGGCAGACATTAAAAAAGAAACGGGCGCAAAACTCTATGTGGACGAAGCAGACGTTGCCGAGCTGAAATCCGGCGGTAAATCAGATTATGAATTGGGAAAATATGGTGTGACTTTCAAACCGTTAACTCCCGATTTTCTATTGAAAAATAATGGCAAAATCAAATTAGGAAACACGACTCTGACTTTGCTTCATCATCCAGGTCACACAAAGGGTTCGTGCAGTTTTATTTTCGAAACGAAAGATGAAAATGGAAAATACAAAGTCCTGATTGCAAATATGCCGTCCATCATCATCGACCATAAATTCTCTGATGTGAAAGCTTATCCAACTATTCAGAAAGATTATGCCTATACTCTGGAAGCGATGAAAAAATTAGATTTTGATGTTTGGGTCGCTTCTCACGCCAGCCAATTTGACCTTCACAAAAAAAGAAAAGAAAGTGATGCTTACAATCCGAAACTGTTTATGGATAAAGAGAATTATTTCAAAAGACTGAAGGATTTGGAAGATGATTATCTGGAGAAAGTGAAAGAGGAATCAAAATAGGTTTGAAATTCTATCAACTATAAACAATCAACCAAAATGAAAATCCACCACATCGCCATCATCTGCTCAGATTATGAAGTTTCCAAGAAATTCTACACGGAAGTTTTGGGATTGAATATTATTCGTGAAGTTTATCGTGAAGCGAGACAATCTTACAAGTTGGATCTGGCAATTGGAGAACATTATGTTATTGAGTTGTTTTCATTTCCAAATCCGCCCGAAAGACCATCCAGACCAGAAAGTTGTGGATTGCGTCATCTTGCTTTTTCTGTTGATAGTGTCGAAGAAAAACGAAATGAATTAATAGAAAAAGGTTTGGATTGCGAAGACATCAGAATCGATGAATTTACTGAAAAGCAATTCTTTTTTACAACTGACCCAGACAATCTGCCTTTGGAATTTTATGAGAATTAGACTTAGAGATAATAGACGGATAGATGATAGAATAGATTGACGACGAATTAAACCATCAGTCATCATTTATAATCAATGTGCGTAACCTGTCAGAAAACTCACGGTCATAATCGCTAAAACAATCAGTGAAATCGCAACATAGACGTAATCTTTCTCCTTAAGATAACCAATCAATGCAAAGATAATTCGTACTAAAGGCGTTAAAATTAAGAACAAAATTCCTAACTGGATAATCGCCATTCCTTCGCCTTTCATCAACGAATTCCAAAATTGTCCCCAGACTTTTTCGGAGGTCGTTCCCATATCTAAAAGCTTATATTTCTTTGGCATTACGAATCCTTCCATAAAAAGTTTGATAAATCCAACCAGCGAAGTCACCACAGAAAGCAGAACGCCTAGTCTTAGCAAATTCCCAACGGAACGATTCAAATCGACGTCTGTAAAAGGTTTTGTTCTCATTAATGGAAATTTTTATTTACGCCGTTGTACATCATATATATTGATAGGACTGTAATCACAATCGCAAAAAATACTTTCAGTTTCTTTGTTTTGGAGATCATCAAAGTTTTTGAACCAATGAAACTTCCGACAACCACACCAATCAAAACTGGAGCAGCAATCACGGGAATAATTTGTCCTCTTTGGAAATAGATCAACGCGCCAGCAACCGCCGTTACACCAATCATAAAATTACTCGTAGTCGTAGAAACTTTGAATGGCAGTTTCATCATATTGTCCATCGCCAAAACTTTCAAAGCGCCGGAACCGATTCCCAAAAGGCCAGACATTGCGCCAGCAAAGATCATCATTAGAAATCCTGGAATGGTGTTTCGCGAAGCATAATGCTTTATGCCGTCCTTATCCGGAAAAGTGCCGTAGAGTTTTAGTTTATCGGCAAGACTTCCTTTAATTAAAGTTTCCTGATGATCTGGTTTTCCTTTTAAATTCAATAAAACTGTAAGAATCAGAATACTTGCGAAGATAATTCCGATTGTATTAGGATTTAAAAATCCGGAAACCAAAGCTCCGGAAACAGCTCCAGCGGTAGTTGCAATTTCCAGAAACATCCCAATTCTCATATTGGTAAATCCTTCTTTTACAAACGCAACGGCCGCTCCAGAAGAAGTTCCAATCACAGAAATAAGAGATGCACCAATCGCATAATGCATTGGAACGCCAAAACCGAGCGTAAGCAAAGGAATGATTATGACGCCACCGCCCAGTCCGGTAAGAGATCCCATCAATCCAGCTGCGATAGCTCCAATGAAAAGAATTATGATTTCTGACATCCAGCAAATATAAAACGTTTGCAACGAATTTTATCTTTAAATCGAAGAAATTTCAATGTTTTTGATTCCTATAAGTTCTACCAAATTCGTAGGAAATGAGAGCGTTAAGATTCAATTTATCGTGATTTTAAAAAGCCATAACCATAAAAAAGCTCTATTTTTGTAATTAAATATTGAAAGATGAAAATCGGAATTTTGTTATTAATGATTCTTCCAGTTTTTGGGTTTTCTCAAACTTCAGAAGAGGATTTGGTTAAAGCGACAATTAATCAACTATTTAATGGAATGAAAACTTCTGATTCGATTTTGGTGAAGAAGTCTTTGACAAAAGACGCGACTTTCCACTCATTCGATATGGATGGCAAGTTTTATACAGATTCTCCAGAACAATTCTCAAAGCAAATTGGAAAAACGCCTAAAGGATTTTTGGATGAGAAAGCAACTTCGTGGAAAATATCAATCGACGGAAAAATGGCAAATGCCTGGGTTCCGTACGTATTTTATTACAAAAATGCTTTTTCGCATTGTGGCGTAGATAATTTTGCACTGATCAAAGAAAATGATGTTTGGAAAATTCATTATTTGATCTACACAATGCGAAAAGATAAATGTGAAAAGTAAATTATATAAATTAAAAAATCTTGAATCTTGGTTCTTGATTCAATAAATCTAAAAAAATGAAAATCGGAATTTTAGGAGGCGGACAACTCGGAAGAATGTTCATTCAGGAAGCATTGAAATATGACGATGAATTCTACGTTCTAGATCCAAATCCAGAATGTTCTTGTGCAAATATTTCACATTACACAAGAGGTGATTTTAATAATTATGACGACGTTTTGGATTTCGGAAGAGACAAAGATGTGGTGACGATCGAAATCGAACACGTGAATGTTGACGCGTTGGAAGAGCTTGAAAACCTTGGCGTGAAAGTGGTTCCGAATTCGAATATCATTAAAATCATTCAGCAGAAAATTCTTCAGAAAAAATTCTATGAGGAAAACAGAATTCCGTCGCCAGAATTTGAAATTATGGATGGAAGTGAGGAAGAAATTAAAATCCAATTACCTTTTGTTCAAAAGCTAAATACAGGCGGTTACGATGGGAAAGGCGTTCAGCTCATTCGAACAACGCAAGATTGGAGAAACCTTTGGACGCGGGAATC
>JAGNPP010000012.1 GCA_017989575.1 Chryseobacterium sp. | reverse complement strand
CATCGGGCATATTTCCTGGGTCTATAAGAAAAGCCTCCTTTTCATCGTTATAAATAAGATAGGTGTTTTGCGAAAATGGATTGAAAGTGAAGGATTCTACGTGTAACATTTTTTTAATTTAATTGTAAAAATATAAAACATTAACTTAGCGATATGAATCTAATTAGACTATTTTTTCTTTTTTTAAGTACAATTTTTCTCGCTCAGGAAATCAGAAGCGTACAGGTTTTCAATCCTAAGACCAATGATGAAACGCCCATTATCGCGCAAGGCGAACAGTTGATTTTGAGATTTGATGATCTTTCCAACACAAGTCAACTTTACCGATATACTTACAAACATTACAACAGAAATTGGGAAGATGACGGACTTTTCTTCACAGAATATGCGGACGGAAGTATGAATGCGCTGATCGATCAGTTTCAATATTCCTTCAATACTTATCAAAAATACACGCATTACGACTTGGTTTTTCCGAATGAAAAAATTCGGCCAAAGATTTCTGGGAATTACGAAATCATCGTTTACAAAGATTCTCAGGATAAACCGTTGTTCAAGAAAAGATTTTCGATCTATGAAAATAATGCTAATCTCGGAATCAATGTCACCCGATTGATTGATGCAAAAAATCCTAATGCCAAACAAAGATTGGAAATCCAAGCAACTGGAAATGGAGCGGGAATTACAAATAATATTTCATCGTTGTCATTAAGTGTGATTCAAAATAACAATTGGGGAATTTCTTTGACCAATATTCGACCAAGTTCTACGATGGGAAATCAACTTTTGTTTCAGCAATTAGGTTTGGCTTTTCCGGGGAATAATGAATTCTATTATTTCGATAACAAAATTATGAACCAAGCGATGGATATGGTGGCAAACACAGAAAATATTGATGGGAAAAATTATACTTATCTACATCCTGTTTGGGCTTTTCCGGGTGATTATCAATATCAGCCTGATGTAAACGGCGCGTTTTATTTCAGAAGAAATGACCTTGGCATTGAGAGAGATGCGAACAGAGAAGGTGATTATTCTTGGGTTTATTTTGCATTAGACAGTCAGAAATCAGATAAAGAATTTTATGTCTTAGGAATGTTCAATGATTACAAAGCAGATGCAAAAAGTCAGATGAGTTATGACGAAAAAGCACAGAAGTACATTGCAAAAATCTATCTGAAACAAGGTTTCTACAGTTACATCCTCGCTACTAAAGGCTCAGATGGAAAATTAAATTACGGTGAAGTCAATGGAAATTTTTGGCAAACCGAAAATCTCTACCAAGCCTTTTTATATTATACGCCATTCGGTAGAAATTTCGATGGTTTAATGGGTTATGGAGAATTTAGAACACCTGTAAGGTAATTTTGTGTTAATTTAATGAAATTACAAAGCTGTTTGGAATATTTTTGGATATAACATAAAAAATTACAAACTATTATGGATCTTAGCTTTGAAAATAACAAATCCGGAAACGGCGGTTACATCACTCTGAAGAACAGCGCAGAAGATGTCGGGAGACTGACTTATACGATTGTTCCGGAACTTAAAAAACTAATTGTTAGTTATGTGATGGTTTTCCCAAAATTTGAAGGGCAAGGTCTTGGGAAAAAATTGGTTGAAAAATCCGTGGACTTTGCAAGAAAAAATGGCTGGAAAATAAAGGCGCATTGTTCTTACGCACATTCTGTTTTGAAAAGAAAACCAGATGTCGAAGACGTTTTTATGAATTAATGGTAAAGATTTTACTTTACTATAAAGTTACGGCTCGCATTTGCGAGCCTAACTTTTTTATGATTTAATCAAAGAATTATCTATTCATAGACATCAAGAACTCTTCGTTGTTTCTCGTTCCTTGCATTTGTTTTTGTACAAATTCCATTGCTTCCAGAGGATTCATATCAGAAAGGTATTTTCTCATAATCCACATTCTTTGCATTGTAGCCTCGTCCAAAAGAAGATCATCTCTTCTTGTACTGGATGAAACCAGATCTACAGCAGGATAGATTCTCTTATTAGCAATTTTTCTGTCTAATTGCAATTCCATATTTCCAGTTCCTTTGAACTCTTCGAAGATCACCTCGTCCATTTTGGAACCTGTATCGATCAAGGCTGTTGCAATGATTGTTAATGATCCGCCATTTTCGATTTTTCTAGCCGCACCGAAGAAACGTTTTGGTTTGTGAAGCGCATTGGCATCCACACCACCAGAAAGTATTTTTCCTGAAGCTGGTGTTACGGTATTGTAAGCTCGCGCCAATCTCGTGATTGAGTCAAGAAGAATTACAACATCGTGGCCACATTCTACCATTCTTTGTGCTTTTGAAAGAACCAAATTCGCCACTTTTACGTGCTTATCTGCCGCTTCATCAAAAGTTGATGCAATCACTTCCGCGTTCACACTTCTCTGCATATCAGTAACTTCCTCAGGACGTTCGTCGATTAGAAGAACCATCATATAAGCTTCTGGGTGATTGGCTGAGATGGCGTTGGCAATATCTTTAAGTAAAATCGTTTTACCGGTTTTTGGCTGTGCAACGATCATTGCTCTTTGTCCTTTTCCGATTGGAGCGAACAAATCAACAATTCTTGTAGAAAGTGTAGAACCTTTTCCTGCCAAATTGAATTTCTCCTGAGGGAAAAGTGGTGTCAAATATTCGAAAGCAACTCTGTCCTTAATGAAAGCCAAATCTCGTCCGTTAACTTCTGTCGGTTTCAAAAGTGAGAAATATTTCTCGCCTTCTTTTGGTAACCTTACGTGACCTTTAACTGTGTCTCCCGTTTTCAAACCATAATTTCTGATTTGATTGGTAGAAACGTAAACGTCGTCTGGAGAAGAGATATAACTGAAATCTGAAGAACGAAGAAATCCGTAATTGTCCGGAAGTATTTCCAAAACACCTTCTATAGTGATCAATCCATCAAAGTTGAATTCTTTCTTTGGCGAATTGTCCTGTTGGTTTTCGGATGGTTCTTTTTGATTGTTGTGTTGGGGGGAATTGGGGTTTTGTGTTTTTTGCTGACCTCTATTGTTGTTATTATTGGTCTTTTGCTGTTGCTGACGGTTGTTTTGCTGTTGAGGCTGTCTTTGCTGAGGTTGCTGTTTTGTTTCCTCTGGTTTTTCGTCAGTTTTAGGAGCTGATTCTGTTGGCTGAGTTGGTTCTGCTGGTTTAGCTTCTGCCACGACTTCTTGATTTTCGTTGGCTACCACTCTTGCTCTTGGTTGTTTTTTCTTCGGCGGGTTTGGCTTTTTAACCTCTTCCGTCGCAACCGGCGTTTCTACCGCTACAGGAACCTCTTCTTTTGCTACTTCTGCAGTTGGAGTTGCCGTTTCTTCTTTCGGTTTCTCTGCAGGCTTCCTACCTCTTTTTTTGGCGGGAACAGCTTCTTCCTCAGAATTGTCTTCTGTGTTTTTATTCATATTTTCCTGATTGGCGTTTAGATAATCTTTAATGATTTTTGGATTCGAAGCCTGATAATCCAGAATAGCGAAAACTGTTTCTTCCGGAGAGCTTTTCTTTGCCAAATTGACGCCTAAATCTTTAGAAAGTTTGGTCAATTCCTCGTCGGATTTTGACTTTAGCGTTTCAATATTAAACATATAATGCGTAAAAAAGTAAATTAATTTTGTAAAAGTAAGAATGAAAATCAGGCGATTATCATTTTTAATAGGTGATTACAATGCAAATCTACATTAATTTTTGAATTACGCAAAAATTATTTTATTTTTGCAGACAATTTATTCCCATTCAAAACGGAATTAATCGAAAAAAATGTTACAAAGAATACAAACAATCTGGATTTTATTAGCTGTATTAGGCGCTTTGTTCCTCAATCTTACAGCGCAGGATTTTGATATATTAGGTGGAAATCTTCTGACCAATATTTCTACGGTTTTATTAATATTATTAGGATTGTTAAGTATTTTCAGTTTCAAAAACCGCAAAAGACAAATCTTGCTGAATAACATCAGCATTTTTATAAACGCTTTGTTGCTTGGTTTTTTGATTTATTGGCTACAAAACTTACCCGGAGGAATCTCTTTTCCTGAGAAGGGTATTGAGCCAGTTTTCTCAGTAATTGCGATTGTGTGTTTGCTTTTGGCAAATGTGTACATCAAGAAAGATGAGAGGCTCGTAAAATCTGTAGACAGACTTCGATAAACTTACGACGATTTTTTTGAGTAAGAACAGCTTCCTTTTTGGAGGCTGTTTTTTATTTTGATAGATTTGTTGAAACATTATAACGTGGACACATTCAATCACTTAAAAACGATAATCAGTATTATCCTAAGTCTTGGAATCGGAACTCTGCTGAACGGAAGCGTCAGATTTATCCAACATCCCGGAAGAAACAAACCGTTTTGGCTTCATCTGCTATTTGTTCTTTATATTTTTATTTTAATGATTCACTTTTGGTGGTGGGAATATCGCCTTCGAGCCATCACGACTTGGACTTTTACGCAGTACATTTTCATTATTGGTTACATTATCTTGTTTTTTGTCCTTTGCACATTACTTTATCCGACAGATTTAAAAGATTACAAGAATGATTTCAGAAATTACTTTTTTTCGCGCAGAAAATGGCTTTTTGCATTCTTGGGCATTCTGTTTTGCCTCGACCTAGTAGATACGCTTTACAAAGGCAAAGATTATTTAGAATCGCTGATGCCATTGTATGGATTCCGGATTTTAACGCATATTCCGCTAAGTTTTGCACTGATTTTCGTTAATTCCAAAAAGACCATCTATTATTCTTCTACACTCCTATTTTTTATACTGTTCGAAATTTTCTTTATTTATAAAAGATATTACCTTTATGCATAATGATTCAGTAACAATTTTGATGAATTAATGACTTATTATTTTTATAATTAATTTTCTAAAAACTATAACAAACAAAACTCTATATGAAAAAAGTAAGCTTTCTAATTTTAATGATTCAGTCCTCTTTTTATTTTGCTCAAGATATTCCGAAAGAAAGAGTGGTGAATATCGTTTCCACTTTAGCTTCAGACGAGATGAAAGGCAGAAAATTTGGAACACCGGAAAATGACAAATCTGCAGAATACATCGCCAGCGAATTCAAAAAAAACAATTTGGGATATTGTGTCGGCGATTCTTATTTGATTCCATTTGAATATAAAGGACAAAAGGGTTTCAACGTTTGTGGCATCAAGAAAGGGGAATCTGAAAAAAGCTTGGCTTATTCTGCACATTTTGACCACATCGGAACCAATACGAAATCTGGCGATAATATTTACAATGGTGCAGATGACGATGCAAGTGGCGTTGCGACAGTTATTGGTTTGGCAGATTATTTCAAAGATAAAAAGACGGATTACTCAATGGTTTTTATGGCGTTCAATGCAGAGGAAATCGGTTTGATTGGTTCTAAAGCTTTGGCTGATAATGAAAAATTGAAACCAGTTTTCAATAATATTTCAGCACTTTTCAATTTCGAAATGTTGGCAACGGAATCTCAATTCGGGAAAAATGCCGTGTTTATGACTGGCGACGAGTTTTCTGATTTTGATGAACTGATCAATGCCAATGCGGTCAATGGATTAAAAGTTCATTCCGACCCATACCAAGGTCAACAATTGTTTTACCGTTCGGACAATGTGAATTTCGTTAAAAAGAAAATAATCGCGCACTCAATCTCAACAGTTGATATGAACAAAGCGACGCACTATCACGCTGTAAATGATGATATTAATATTGTTGATGCTGAAAACCTGACCAACATTATCAGCAATTTCGCAAAAACAATTGAGAAGCTGAACACCAAAAACTTCACGCCAAAATACAACGATAAAGTAAATTTCAATTTCTAACGTCTTGATAAACTAAGCTATTTATTTTCCGTAATTTTGCATTTCAATTTTTCTCAATGAATTTATACCGTCGAATTCTAAAATTTGCTAAACCTCACCAAAAATATATCTACGGCAGTTTATTTTTTAATATTCTGTATTCTTTATTTCAAATCGCTTCGTTAGGAACCATTTTGCCGGTTTTGGGAATGCTGTTCGGAAGTGTGAAGATGGATGCCAATTTGAAAAAACCAATCTACGACGGAGATATCACCAATTATTTCGGATACATTAAGGAATATTCTTATTACTTCATTCAAAATCAAGTCAATGAGAGAGGTGCTTTGTCCGTTTTGGCTTGGCTTTGTGTGATTACTGCGTTTACGTTTTTATTAAGGAATATTTTCCGATATTTTGGTGCTTATCTCTTGATTTTCTACCGAGTTGGCGTTACCAAAGATTTGCGAAGCGCGATGTACAACAAGGTTTTGGCTTTGCCAGTTTCGTTTTTCACAGAGCAGAGAAAAGGCGATATGATGTCCAGAATGTCCAATGATGTTGGCGAAGTTGAGAACAATATCTTGGGAAGTTTGGTGGATCTCATCAATTCTCCATTTATGTTGCTCAGCACTTTGGTAACCTTGTTTTACCTCAGTCCAGAATTGACTTTGTTCAGTTTGATCGTTTTGCCTGTGATGGGAACTTTGATTTCATTGATTGGAAGAAGCCTGAAAAAGGACTCTCACGAAGCGCAACACGAGTTGGGAAACATCTTTTCTATCGTAGATGAAACCTTGAAATCTGCGAAGATTATCAAAATTTTCAATGCAGAAAAATTGTTGAGCAACCGTTTTTCTGGGTCGATGACGAAATGGATAAACAACTCCGTCAGTCTGGGTCGCAAAAAAGAATTAGCATCGCCAACCAGCGAGTTCCTTGGCGCAGTTACTTTCCTGATTATCACTTGGTACGGCGGGAAAGAAATCATCGTGAATCAAAGTATTCGTCCTGAAGATTTCTTGGTTTTCTTGGGGATATTTTTCCAAATTTTACCACCGATTAAAAGTTTATCCAACTCTATTTCCAATGTTCAAAAAGGGGAAGCTTCTTTGATAAGAGTAATGGAAATCCTAGACGCAGACGTACGTGTGGACGAAATTGCAAATCCAATTCCAGTCAAAAATTTGAAATCCGGAATCACTTTCAAAGACGTAGGATTCTATTATAATGAAGATAGAGCCATCATCAAAAACTTCGAACTCAATATCGAAAAAGGAAAAACTGTCGCTTTGGTGGGGCAATCCGGAAGCGGAAAAACCACGATTGCCAATCTCCTGACGCGTTTCTACGACGTAACCGAAGGAAGCATAGAAATTGATGGCGAAAATATCAAAAATCTCAATCTCAAAGATTACCGTTCGCTTTTGGGAATGGTGACGCAGGAATCTGTGCTTTTCAACGATTCTATCTACAACAATATTGCGATGGGAAAAGAGAATGCGACGAGAGAAGAAATCATCGAAGCTGCAAAAATTGCCAACGCTCACAACTTTATAGAAGGCCTTCCCGAAGGTTATGACACCAATATTGGCGACGACGGAAACAAACTTTCTGGCGGACAAAAACAGCGTGTTTCCATCGCTAGAGCAGTTCTGAAAAATCCACCAATTATGATTCTAGACGAGGCAACTTCCGCCTTGGATACAGAATCCGAAAGATATGTTCAGGATGCTTTGGAAAAAATGATGGAAAACAGAACGTCATTAATTATCGCCCACAGATTATCAACAATCCAAAAAGCAGATCACATTGTCGTGATGGAAAAAGGCGACATCATAGAGCAAGGTTCTCATCAGGAATTGATGCAGAAAAACGGAACGTACAGAAAGTTAGTCGAGTTGCAGAATTTTGATTAATGATAACCGATGAATCCCATTCAGGAATATTTTTTTCGGATTGATGAGCCTGCGAGAAGTGTTCTTCTGTTCCTCAGAAAAAAGATTTTAGAATCCGATGAATTGATCACCGAAACACTCAGTTTTGGACTTCCTTTTTTGAAATACAAAAAGAAAATGCTCTGCTATTTTTACTACAGCAAACAGCATCAGAAGCATTATCTCAGTTTCTATCACGGCGACAGAATGGATCATCCCGAACTTTTATCCGAAGGCAGAAAGAAGTTCAAAATCCTACTTCTGGATATGGATGAGGATTTGCCAATGGAATTGATTTTTGAGATCTTGAAGGAAGTTAAAACTTACACTAAGTAATTTCCTAATTTCTAAGGCGCTTCCTCTTGAACCACGGTTGGAGCAGGCTCTTCTTCCGAATTTACTTCTTCTTCCGCTTCCACTGGTCTTTCTCTTTCTATTTTATTTTGAATAATGTCATCATTGGTGTATTGATAAAATTCGTCAAACGTTTTAGAACTCTCGTTGTAAACCAAGGCGTATTTAGAATTCTTGTTTTTGATAATCAAACCGTCTTTTGGGGATGGTTTCAAAACCTCACTTTCCATAAAGATTTTGCTGCCTTTTTTGAAGGAATTAATGATTGGCGCATCGCTGTAATCCTTTCGGAAAAGCACATCTCGGTCACTGGAAATGATGAAAAGTTTGCTTTCATAAGCGTCTTCAGATTGCACAAGAAATGCCAATTCTGGTTCATCATTTTTGGTTTGCCCTGTAAAATTTCCGAACGAATAAACCTTTGAAGCTCTGTCTTTTATCTTGGTCATAGAAAACCGTCTTTCGCCTTCATCTGGGTTGAAAAGTCCGTTGTCTCGGAAAACTTTCATAATGCCTTCTCTGTACTTTTGCGAAATTCCATCATACTCGCTGATGTCAAAGAGCATTTTATTGTAGTAGTCGTAATCTTCGGTGTCGGGATATAATGTCCCAGTTTCAGTTCCGATGTTTGAATCGCCTAATTCATACTGACTTTCTTGGTATTTGTTCCAAGAGAAAAAGCCAATTATTCCCAGTAAAACAACGCCAACTACAGCAAAAATAATTTTGTTTCTCTTTTTCGGTTGAGGTTTTTCGATTTGTTCGGTATCCATATTTGTGTTTTTAACAAATTTATATATTTTTCAGGGAATTCAAAACTATAATCTATCCAACTTCCAATCCATTTTTCACAGGCAAGCTTGATGTCAAAAGAGTGACCTCACTTTTATTTTCTCCGTAAACGCCCATTACCAAACATTCACTAAAGAAATTGGCAATTTGCTTTTTCGGGAAATTGACGACTGCCATAATTTGTTTTCCTATCAAATCTTCTTTTTTGTATAAAGTTGTAATTTGAGCCGCAGATTTTCGGATTCCCAAATCTCCCAAAATCAATTTCCAATTGGTAAGATGGATTTTCTTCCTTTTTCAAAATCTATTGTGGAAAAGATGCTTCATTTTTACATTTAAGTTGCTTGGATTTTACTACCTGCAAGCAGGTTGTCGTCTGTAATTTTGTCCTAATCAAAGTGATTAACAAAATTTTTAACAACTTAAAGAAATTATGAAAAAGAAAAACTTATTTCAAAAAATTGCATTCACATTTGTGATAACTTTAGTGACTGCAATTACGACCAACTTCAAAGCTCAAGACTATGAAGTGTTTGATGGAGACAAATTCTCCGTAATGTTTATCGTGCACGATAATACGGCAGAGGATGTGAAATTTGCCAGCAGAGGCGCATCAGACTGGGCAGATTTTTCAGTCATTTATACCAAAAATTGGGAAGGAAAGGGAACTCAAAAAAACTGTCTTTTTACATTTTATGTGATGGATGGGAAAGCAAAATACTATCAAATCGATTATTATGATTTAGGATATATAATGGTTTTCCAAGTAGATGACAACAAAAAAGCACTTGGTGCAGGATGGAAACTCAAGCAGAGACCATAATATTAGTTATAAAAAAATAGGTCAGAATAAAATCCGACCTATTTTTGTTTTAATTAAGTATTTCTACCGACTTTTCTACTTCGGAAGGTAAAAATCCAAAATGTTTTTTGAAGACTTTTGTAAAATAAGGAGCCGATTCAAAACCGGTATCATAAGCAACTCCGGCAATGGTATCGCTATTGGCTTTCAGCATTTCGAAAGCCTTTTGCAGTCGGATATTCTGAATGAATTTCAGTGTGCTTTGTCCGGCAATAGCTCTCAGTTTTCTATTGAGTTGAGATGCGCTAAGATTAATTTTATCCGCCAATTGTTCTACACCAAAGGACGAATCGGAAATATTATTTTCTATGTTCTTTATTAATTGATCTATGAAAACTTTGTCTCTGGAGTCCAGTTCCATCTCCTCAGGTTTTATCAGTAAAGACGTACTGAATTTCTGACGAAGGATTTTCCTTAATCTAATTAAATTATTAACGCGGAGAATCAATTCCTGAACAGAGAATGGCTTTGTGAGATAATCGTCGGCACCAGTTCTCAGACCTTCCAATTTGGTTTCTTCACCGGACTTTGCAGTCAGTAATATAATTGGGATGTGAGATGTGATTTCGTTTTCCTTCAGTAATGTAGAAAGCTTTATTCCGTCTGTATTTGGCATCATTACATCACTGATGATCAAATCTGGAACATTTGTTTTTGCAGATTTGAAGCCTTCATTTCCGTCTTTCGCATCGATGATTCTGAAGTTATCCTTCAAGCATTCTTTGATGAAACGGCTCACGTCCGGATTGTCTTCCACCACCAAAACCAAAGGTAATTCGGAATCGGTGTCTGTGAGAATTTCCTCTGAAACGACTGTGAGATCTTCTTTTATAACAGAATATTTGGTTTCAAATTTGTTCGGAACATTTTCTGAAACATCATTTCCAAGATATAAACTGACTTCAAAAGTTGTCTCTTGGTTCTCCTCACTTTCTACAGTGACGCTGCCACCGTGTAACACCGCCAATTCTTTGACCAAAGAAAGTCCAACGCCTGAACCAATGTATTGCTGATGAGAGAAATCCTCAACCTGATAAAACAAATCAAAAACGTGATTCAGCTGATTTTTAGGAATTCCGATGCCATTATCTTTGATTCTAATTAGAATTGAATCTTTTTGATTTTTAGCCAATGACATAGAAACAGAAATGGCTCCAGAATTTTTGGTGAATTTTATTGCATTCGATAATAGATTGTTGATGATTGTATGCAGAGCGTCGGAAGAATAAGTGTAATTCTGAACTTGTAGTTTTTCAGAAATATCTGCATCAATATTCAATGACAGATCAATGGATTTTTGCTGAACCGCAGAATCGAACATTGCGACAAGATTTTGCATTTCATTAATCAAATTTCCTTTTTCAAAATTAAGTTGGTATTTCCCGGACTCGAGTTTGGAGAGGTCCAGAAGTTTATTGATAAGACCGAGTAATCTGTCGCCATTCACATCGATATCATTCAGGTATGCATCATTTTCTGGCAGATGATTTCCTTTTTTGATTAATTCTACATTTCCCTTGATTAATGTAAGAGGTGTTCGGAATTCGTGCGTAATATTGGTTAAGAAGCGGGTTTTGGCCAGATCTATTTCTTTCAAGGCATCGGCTTCTTTTCGCTGAGCGTCAAGTTGTTGTTCGTTCAGTTTTTTGCGTTGTTTACGCTGATAGATCAAAAGTCCAGTGATGGTTGCAAGTGCCAAAATTCCTGCAATATAAAACCAATTTTCTTTTTTTCTGGCTTCTATGGTTGTCTTCAGCTCATCTTCTTTTTTAGAAAATTCATAATCCTTTTGAAGCGTTACCAGTTTTGTTGTGTTTTCTTCGTTGAAAAGGCTGTCTTTATATTTCGCAAATTGTTTGTAGTTTTCAAACGCATTTTTGTAATTTCCAAGCATACTATCGGACTTTGACATATCCAGATAGATATCTCTCGTAACCTCTTTTGCATTCACTTCCTTGCTGATTGCCAAGGCTTGCTCAAATTCTTTTAAAGCTTCCTTAGGTTGACCGTTATGATTATACAATCTTCCAATATTGCCTTGCCAGCCAGCCACAGCCCTCATATCCCCCATTTCGGTAGTCAATAAAATAGCTTTTTTAAAATTTTCTAATGCCAAATCATTTTTATGAAGTGCGTGATAAACATCGCCCAAATTACCATAGATATTGGCTAATGCATCTTTGTGTTGCAATTTTTCAGCAACTTTTAATGCTTCCAAATACTTTTTTAATGCTAGATCATATTTTTTCTGATAACCGTAGACTACTCCAATATTAATTTCGGTAGAAAGCACAGCTACCACATTACCCACTTCTTTATCAATCTCTATACTTTTCTCAAAGCTTTTTAAAGACTCGTCATATTTTTTTTGATTGGAATAAATCATTCCTAAATTGTTGTAGGATACAGATTGACCTTGTTTGTTTTTTAATTTTTCATTGATTTTTAGAGATGTATAAGTGTGTTTCAAAGCTTCTGCATAGTTTCCTTGATTAATATAGACTTGTGTCATATTATCGTGCATGTCCGCAATTTTTGAAGAATCTTCCAACTCTTCGTACAAAGACAAAGCTTTTCGGAAGTGTATCATTGCCTCTGGATAATTACTTTGTAAACATCTCAAAATCCCTAAATGGTTGTTGGCAAGTGCAATCCCACTTTTATCATTTACTTTTTCATAAATAGCCAATGATTTTTTGTGATTTTTTTCAGCATTTGTGAAATCTCCCATATTGAGATAGGAGTCTGCCATTATCGTTAAAGCTTGAGTTTCTCCTTTTACAAATCGAGATTTCTGAGCCAATTTCAAGGCTCGATCGGCAAAGTTTATGGTCTGGGGGAAATCGCCTTGCATCAGATATTCGTATGAAATTTTAAAAAGAATATTTGATTTTGACGAATCTTGCTTTGCGGATGCAAGATTTTTTGTCAACATTTCGATTGTCGGTTTTTGACCACCCGACTGAGCGAGAATGCTTGACGTCATAAGACACGTCAAGGCAATCGATAAACATAAAGTTTTCATTGGTTATGATTAGTTTAATAGTAAAAATAGCAAATTATTATTAATTAAAATATAGTAATAATGACTTTGAAGCGATTTTTTATTAAATAAACAATATGATTTTTTTGTCATCATTTTTCTTTGTTTTTTGGATATAATAAGTGATAATAATTATTTAGGTGATGATATTCAGTAGTTTAAATAATTATTGCATTTGTCTAATGCTTGATTTGTACCTATAAAACGCTTGGTTTTTGCTAACAATTTCGCTCTTCTCTTTTCTAATTTTGGTTCAGGAATCAATCAAAAAATTCGTGGTTAAAATGATGGTTGATTCTTATTAATCAAAATTAGAAATTATGAAAATGTTACTATTAAGCTTTGGGCTAATGCTCACTAGCTACTCAAATCTGAGTGCTCAATCCAAAGAGTTTATCACTATTGCAGGCAGAATAACTGCGTATAATTCCAATACTGGCTATGCTTGTTTTTTTGTAGATCAGGAGATGGTAGATGCGGGTGTTACAATTGGTTTAGGAAATAAATCTGGCACCAAATGTACAAGCCCAGAATACGGAAAAGGCATCCCCATCAACTTAAATGGACTCCCTCTAGAAGGTGATTATACTACGCCTCCTTCGGATGAAACCGTCTTGGTCTCCGTGAAAGGTCGTTTCAGAAATGTTGGAAAAGCTTATGAATTACAAGCAACACAATTGGAACCTTTTTTCTAATCCAAAACCATTACGATGAAATATCTAATTCAAAAAATTCTTGTTGTGGGAACTCTGCTTGCATCACTTTGTGCTTGTGGGCAAACAGTTCCTTACGCCGTTGCAAAAAATTATTTTGTTAAAAACACTTATCCGGAAAAGGATTTCCACATTCTTAGAATTACGACTCAAACTCAATTTGATGAGATTTTTGGAATGGCTACAGTTATGGGAAAAGATGGAGCGCCTACACCAATAGATTTTCAAAAAAACTTTGTGATTGCTTTGATAGACAATGTTAGCAACACCACAGAAGAAATTGTAATTGAATCTTTAAAAGAAAACAATAGCAAACTGACAGTTTTATACGATCTGTCGAGTAGAAGCCAACCTAGCTCTGCGTCTTTCCGTTATTTCAAAATTCTAATTGTCGACAAAAAATTTGAAGGCCCTGTTTATGCCAATCCTGCACCCAAAAACGGAATGCAAATCGTTGGTGGAGATATGGATGAAAAAGGTTGCAAACCTTCTACTGGATATTCTTGGAGTGTATTAGAAAATGATTGTGTTGCGCCTTGGAATTCAAATTATTTTCTTAATTGGGACACCTTAAGGACGGGTATTTATTTCAGTAAAGACAACAAAAAAGCTGAAATCCTTTGGACAAATCCAAGAAATATAATTCTTACGAAAAAGAATACTAAAGTAAATTCTTGGGAAGATGAAACATACCTATTGGTAAAAGAAAAAGACGGAAGCTATACTTTAAAAGATAAGAAAAGCAAAAAAGCTATTGCAAAAGGTGGACTCCGAAAGTAAAGGAAATTGAAAGTACAATGACAATGTTTGTGATAGACATTATTACCACCACTAAATCCGAAATGTGTAAACAACAGGAAAACTAAAAAAATCAATTATTATGAAAAAGACAACTTTATTTGTATGTATGATGCTTTTTGGAAGCATGGCAATGGCACAAACGCCAGCAACTTTAAAAAACATTTCTTGGAGTACCAACAGAGGGAATATTATGAGATCCATGAACGGCTCTTTTACACTCAGATGGCAGGACGATGGGAATCTTGTTTTATACAAAGGTGGAAACAATCCCATCTGGGCATCGCAGACACAAGGCCGAGGTGCGGCTTTTCGCATCCAAGACGATGGCAATCTTGTGATTTATGATGCTGCCAACAGTCCTATTTGGGCATCTAACACTAATAATAAAAGTGTGTCATACGTAGTATTACAGGATGATGGAAACCTAGTACTGTACACAATAAACAATCAACCAGTTTGGGCAACCAATACAGGCGGAAGATAATCGTGAAAACATGAAGAAGCTTATTCCCGTACTCTTTTTTTTCTTATTCGCCACAAGCATCAATGCTCAAAAAGTATGGCTATCAGGCTATTACGAGGACAGCTCTCTCAGATATTTGTACGATGGCAATTATGAATACATCCCTCTCGAGTGGAACGGAATAAACTTTAATAAAAATTCCTATATGGTTGTGTACGGTGAATTTCTGGGTAATGAAAATGGAGACATTTATTTTAATATTGAAAAGACAGATAGTAAAGTCACTCTCTATTCTGGTAATTACAAAAAAACAAATTTCAAATGTCCAGCCACTCAAAACGAAGGACAATTATTTACAGAAAACAATACTAAGATTTCCTACGCAAGTTTTGTTTCGTTAGATACGAATGGGAAAATCACAGTGACCAAAGCAGATTGGGGAATAAAAGTTTGCGATGGTAAAACTTTCGGAGTCTATTACATCCACGAAGTAAAGAATAACAATTCTTCTCAAAACTACGACCAGAAAGTGATAGACCCAATATCTGGAGATGCAATAAACGAAGCTAAAAATATCGTAAGAATATCTGGAAAAGTCATTAGTAAAGAAAAAGAACACGGTCTGAATGTCCCAAACTTTACAATATTTGAAACCAATGATGGCAATACCTATTTCATTTCCAATACTTCCAGATCATTTTCAATGGGAGAAAAATTGACCCTCGAAGGTTATTCGAAAACAACTTATTATGAAGCGATTATGAAAACCTCTCCCGTTTTTTATGTGACCAAAATTGTGTCCGCTAAAACATCAAACAACTCTACATCTCCTAAAAATACAGGATCATTGCTGACAATAGCGGAAGCAGAAGAAGCATTAGCATTTCATAACAAAGCCAGAAATGATGTTGGCGTTGCGCCACTTACTTGGTCTTCGGAACTGAGTAGCTATGCACAAGAATGGGCAGATCATCTTGCCAAAAACAGCGGATGCAAATTAGAACACCGATCCTCGTCTGGCAATAATGGTAAAAACTACGGCGAAAACATTGCAATGCGACCTCCACAAAACCATTCTGCAAAAGATGCTTCGAAGGCTTGGTATGATGAAATCTCACAGTTTACTAATGTGATCTTGAATGAGAATAATTGGTATGATACGGGGCATTATTCCCAAATGGTTTGGCACAATACAACACAACTGGGAATAGGTTCTGCAAAATGCGCAAATGGCAATTATATCATCGTTGCCAACTACGACCCATCTGGAAATTATATGGGACAAAAAGCTTATTAAATTATTTAAAAAAAAGAAATATATGGAAACAATTTTTATTCTTATTACAGTCTTTTTGGTTCTGTTTGTATTTTACTACAACAGACTTGTCAGAAAGAAAAACGAAGTGGACAACGCAACAGGAAGCATCAATGCAATGCTTAAAAACCGCTATGACCTGATTCCGAATCTTGTGGATACGGTGAAAAGTTATATGAGCCACGAAACCGAGGTGCTCAATAATCTTACAACTATGAGAACTAGAGCCTTGGCAAATAATACATCTGCCAAAGATGAGCAAAAACTAAATGAAGACATCACAAAAACGCTCCATCAAATTATGGTTTCCGTAGAAAACTATCCAGAGTTGAAGGCGAGTAATAACTTCGTCCAATTGCAAGAAAGCTGGACAGATATAGAAGATAGAATCTCGGCTTCCCGACGGTTTTACAACAATGCAGTTACAGATTATAACAATGCTATTCTAACTTTTCCTGGAAATATACTTGCCAGAATAATGAGCTACGAGACCAAAACAATCTTCGAAGTTTCAAAAGAAGAATCAGCAAATCTTAATGCGAAAGCACTTTTCAATAACTAAATTCATTAGAACAAAATGAACGCTGAAATACTTCAAGAATTGGTCAGAAATCAAAAACTAAATTGGTCAGATTTGGACAGTCTTCGCAAGAAAGTAGCCTTCAGGATTGGGTCGGTTTTAGGAGCTTGGGGATTGGTGCTTTTTTTAGGATTAATGTTCATCACACGTGAAATATTTTCATTCTTAAAGTCTGATTTTCAAGCCAATCAAGATTACGAAACAGTCTTGGGAATGATTGCATTTCTATTGTTTTTATATGTTTTAGCTGGAATAATTTTCAACAACAGAAGGAAAAAATTAATCTATAATTATCTTCTAAATGGCGAATACAGCAATCGATACAGAAATGAAGTAATCTCGAAAGTGATTCCAGCTTTTATGAAAAATGCGAGTTATCATCCGGAAGAAGGCATTTCGAAATCCGATTTCAGAAAGAGTGGATTTCCATTATTCAGCAATCCTACCAAATATCATTCTTCTGGAGCCATAAAAGGCGAATTGGGAAAATCGGAATTTGTTTTTGCAGAAGTTCTGGCAGAAGAATTAATTGATAATGAATCTACTACACAATACTCAGATATTTTCCGTGGCGTTTTTTTTATCGTTGATTTTAAGAAGAGTACAGATTGGGATACATTGATCTATCCAGATGCTATCAAGTATTTCTCACATTTTTTGTTGGGCAAACTCAGCGAGGAAAAAAGTTTTTCCGAAAAGAATTATCGAAGAGTAAAACTAGAAGATGTGGAGTTCGAAAAACATTTTGAAGTCTATGGAACAGATCAAACAGAGTCGCGCTACGTCCTTTCGACAGCACTTATGACAAGGATTCTCGATTTCAAAAAAAAGACGAAGAAGAATATTCAGTTTTCTTTCAAAAACTCTAAAGTCTATTTTGGGATTTATGCTTCGGGGAAACAAGGTCTTTTTACACCACCGTTGTTTGGGTCTGTCTATAATTTGAAATATTTGGAGAGCTATATTAATGATATTAAGTTGATGTTGAGCATTATAGAAGAATTAAATCTCAACTCAACTTTGAATCTGTCTCAAGAAAAATCTGCGATATGAAAAATAACAAACATTTGGGATTCGTTATCGGCGGTATTTTCAGTTTGATTTCAATTTTGTTGACTTTTACTTTCGCGGTTCCAATGCTTTCTGTCTTACCCGGATTTTTCTTACAAGATTTGATTTCTGATCTATTTCCCAATCTCACTTATGAAGAATCTGGAAAAGTAACAACAGCAGTGCTTTTGATTGTTTTTTGCTTAGCAATATTTTTCGCCTTCAGGAGAGTAAATACTTGGAAGGATAAAACAGCAAAAAACAGAAAAATCGAGTTAGTTATTATAATGCTAATCGTCTATCTGCTCGTACATCCTTTAGGATTTTACACATATTGGGCTTTGTACCTCAACTTCAAAAGTGATGCACAAATTATTTTTGATTCGGTGGTCAGCTTTCCATTTTCCAGTTTGTCATTTGTTCTCATTGGACCTTTGCTAGACTATTATTACAAAACAAATATCAAAACTTTATAAACTTAAAAAATTATCATTAATCAATTAAAAATTACCATTATGAAAAAACTCTTATTCATCATCACATTATTCATTGGATTTGCAAGTTTTCAGGCACAATCCAGGATTGCATTATCCGCTTACAAACAAATTACTTTGGCGAATAACAAATGGGGAAGTTGGCCAACAGACTGGACATCTTACGCCTCAGAAGGGAGGAACAACATCGAGGTGGAAATCACTGAACTCGAACCTACGCTTGGAGTTTATAATTTGAAATATTTTATTGAAGGAGAGCTAAGTGCAGACTTTCACCTAGTGTATGACGGCGAAAAAACAGCTACAATCAGAAAAGCTTGGAATGATCAATATGTCAATTGTTATAGCGACGAGAATGGAGATTACGTCTATGTTCAAGGTGTATCTTTCCAAGGTCTTGCTAAAAATCCAAACGCTTGGGCGACAAACAGCAACTCGAAGATTTATATGTGGTTGCCAAGTGAGAAATATGCTGTCTTAGTAAAGTAACGAACACATTATCAATTAATAACCATTTTCATTATTTCTTTTGACCCATTGAATTTTAGGATTCTTTGGGTCATTTTAATTATCCAACCTCCAATCCATTTTTCACAGGCAAGCTTGATGTCAAAAGAGTGACTTCACTTTTATTTTCTCCGTAAACGCCCATCACTAGACATTCGCTGAAGAAATTGGCAATTTGTTTTTTCGGGAAATTGACGACTGCCATAATTTGTTTTCCTATCAAATCTTCTTTTTTGTATAAAGTTGTAATTTGAGCGGCGGATTTTCTAATGCCCAAATCTCCAAAATCGATTTCCAATTGGTAAGACGGATTTCTGGCTTTTTCAAAATCTATTGCGGTAATAATGGTTCCAACACGAATGTCAATTTTCTCAAAATCTTGCCAAGTAATTTCGGGTTTTGTCATTTTATTTTTCTTTATTAATTAAATTTTCCAAGAGTTTTTCAACTTCCAATTTTTGTTCTAAATATTTCAATTGAAGTTCGCTTCCTTCACCCATTCTTGAATAATAGATCAAAGCTTTTTCGCCAAAGAATTTAATGTAATAATCAGAAAGTTTCGGAATTTGAGGAAAATTGGTGTGGAAAAGCATTTCGTAATAAGCTTGCCATTCGCGTTCGTTTTTGTCCATTATCATCATTCGAGGTGATTTTTGGCGAACGTGCAACATCTCGTGAGCTAGCATATTCAGAACTAAGGTCAAGTCAAAATCGAAGAGGTTTCTTGGGATCATCACGTGTTGCAATTCTCCGAGTTCTCCGTTCGCTGTCAAGAGAATTGAGTTTGTTTCTAATTCTTCACGAAAACCAAAACCCGCAAAGTTATCGTCGTCCAAATCGAATTGATGAATGAGGAATTTTGCGCCGTCTAGGATTTCGCCAGTTTCTTTATATGCGTTGAGATTGAATTGTAGTTTTTCGTAGTTCATTTGTGTTTTTTCGTAGATTCTAATTTAATCAAATTTACAATTTTAAAGACAAATGTTCAAAATATGTTGAATCCGCGCCCCG
>JAGNPP010000143.1 GCA_017989575.1 Chryseobacterium sp. | reverse complement strand
TTTTTAAGGTCTATATATGAAAAAGGCTGGAAATTAATTTTTCCAGCCTTTTTACTTTTTTGTTCTCGATTAATTATTTGAAGTTATAACCAATACCTACGATAAACATACTTGGACGGTTGTCATAGCGGATTTCTGTTTCACTACCTGCATCGCCTGCTCCAGCATTGATGAACTTTCTAGAATCCTTAGAGAAAGCACCTTCGTATCTTGCGTTGATTACGAATTTAGAAAGTGTTGCCTGAGCTCCAATCTGATAACCTACAGTAAATTCCTTAGTCCCATTTTCCTTGAAATCTCCAAAAGTATTGTCTTTAGAAAGATTATAAGAAGCTACTGGACCTGCGAAAGCTGCCAATTTCCCTAATAAGAAATTATGTCCTACCAAAACCGGAACATCAATTCTGTTACTCTTTGCTTCTAGTTCTACATCATTCGTAGTTTCAACTGTATTTTTGAAAGACGTGTAGTACACCTCTGGCATTACAAACCAACCACTGATTGGGAAATCTACTTTGAATGCTAAACCAACATTGAAGCCAGTTGCATTATCTCCTTTTGAATCTACCGCAGTATTGACTGCTCCCTTAAAATTATCCCAACTTGCAGATGAAGTATTAAGTAAAGCATTCGCTCTCAATCCTACTGTTACTTGCGAATAAGCAAATACACTTGCTAAAACGCCAATCGTACTAATTAGTTTTTTCATTGTCTTCTGGTTTATCATTAATTAAACTTGTTTGATCATTTTCTAACATAAATTCTCTCAATTGCTTGAACAGCTCTGAGGAATAAACGAAATCTATAAGATTTTTATTTTTTGCTGTCGTCAGCATATTTTTGTCACCTTCCCATTCTTTGATTCCTTGTCTCAGATATAGGATTTTTTCACCAATCGTCATCACAGAGTTCATATCGTGCGTATTGATAATGGTAGTCGTGTTGTATTCTCTTGTGATTTCCAAAAGCAGATCATCAATCACATTAGAGGTGTAAGGATCAAGTCCAGAATTGGGCTCATCACAGAACAGATATTTCGGGTTGTTGACAATCGCTCTTGCAATAGCAACCCTTTTTTGCATCCCTCCAGAAATCTCGGATGGGAATTTTTTGTTGGCTTTATCGAGGTTTACTCTTCCGATCACCTCAAGAACTTTTCTCTTTTTCTCGCGATAAGTTAGATTTGTAAACATATCCAGCGGAAAACTGATGTTCTCTTCCACAGTCATAGAATCGAATAATGCACTTCCTTGGAAAACTGTTCCTATCTCTGCACGCAGACCTTGCTTCTCCTCTCTCGACATATTCATAATATCTCTGCCATCAAACAAAATTCCTCCACTGGAAGGCTCATAAACGTTGAGAAGCGATTTCAGAAAAACGGTTTTTCCAGATCCACTTTGCCCGATGATTAGATTCACTTTTCCGGTTTCGAATGTTGTGGTAATGCCTTTCAAAACTTCAACATCACCATTGAAGCTTTTTCTTAATTCTTTAACTTCTATCATTTAGCTTAGGAACATCTGGGTTAATAATAAATTCATAATAATCACTGCAATCATAGTCCAAACCACAGCTTGTGTGCTTGCACGCCCCACTTCCAAGGATCCTCCTTTTACGTTGTAACCAAAATAGGCGGGGATGGTTGCAATCAGAAAGGCAAAAACTGCTGTTTTCAGAAAGGCGTACCAAATAAAATATGATGGCATATACATTTGGATTCCCGTGATGTAATCTGCCGTAGTCCAGCTCCCGGTAGCCCATCCAGCAACATATCCGCCCCAAATTCCAACAACAATACTAATTGCAATCAAAATCGGGTTGAAGACAACACTGGCTACAATCTTAGGCAATATTAAAAAATTAGGTGAATTAACCCCCATAATGTCAAGAGCGTCTATCTGTTCTGTCACACGCATAGTTCCGATGCTGGATGCAATGTAAGAACCTACTTTTCCTGCAAGAATTACTGAAATAATGGTGGGAGAAAACTCTAAAATCAATACTGTTTTTGTAGCATATCCGACAAAACTATTAGGAATAGGAAAGGATGAAGCGTCAAAATTATTGAACATCTGAATCGCAACAACTGCGCCCACAAAAAAAGAGGTAAAAAGTACCAATCCAAAGGAGTTGACTCCCAAATCGTAAAACTCTCTTACCAGGAGTTTGAGATATACATTTCTTTTTTGCGGTTTGCTGATTGCTTTTCCCAACAGCAAAAAATATTCACCAATAGCTTCAAAAAATTGTTTTAACATACAGCAAAATTAGTTCTTTTTCTGATAAAATATCAGCGTGCATTTTTATCTCCAATGATGAGTAAAAGTACGGTTTTCAGAATGATTACAATATCCATGCTAAAACTCCAGTTTTTCACATAAAAGGAGTCGGCTAGTATTCTTTTTTTCATTCCAATGTTCATATCACCTTCATCGCCGCGCAGTCCACTCACTTGCGCCAAACCAGTAATTCCTGGTTTCACCATACTTCTGAGACTGTATCTGCTGATTTTCGGCTTGTAAAAATCATCCACCAAAAGCATATGCGGCCTTGGTCCTACAATGGACATATTGCCAATCAAAACATTGATGAATTGCGGTAGCTCATCCAGACTGGTTTTTCTAAGGAACTTCCCGATAGACGTAATCCTGTCATCATCTACGGAAGTTGTTTTGTCCGATTTGTTATTCTCAGACTTCATCGTTCGGAATTTGAGACAATCAAAAACCTCATCGTGGTAGCCATATCTCTTCTGAACAAAGAAAATAGGACCTTTGGAATCATTGAGTTTGATTAATAAAATAATAATCGGGAAAAGCCAAGAACAAATCCCAACCAAAACAATGATGGCAAATATCAAATCAAATAATCTTTTAATTGTAAGATTCGTAAAAAAGTCAAGCGGATATTTGGCCTGAGATAATATAGGGACAGTTTCTATATAATTGAATTCATATTCAAAAAAATCATTCTGAATGATGTTGGGGACGAGCGAAATTTTCACTTTATTAAGTTCCGCCTGTTTGAAAAGCATATTCTCAAAAGACTTCTCCAAACAATACTCCGATGGCAGAAAAATTGTGTGAATTCCGTGGTCTTTCCAAAACTTGATTAAATGCTCAATCTGCGACGGATTGTCATTATAATCATAGATTTTGAATCCATAATCTTTTCTTTGTCGGATGATGTCTCTCAAAATATCAGAAGATGCACTTTCGCCTATGAACATTATATTTCTGTGATTAATACCTTTACTTCTAAGATATTTCAGAAGAAAAAATATGAAACTTTTGATAGGAATTACCACCAGCAACAGAATGCCTGCAAGATAGAATCTTTCGGTTTTTAGGAAATCATTCATACTGACTTTACCCAGCATCACGACGCCCAGAAAGAAGAAAAAAACGTGGATCAAAATCCTTTCCAGAAAAATGGTGTAAGTCACGTTTCTAGGGATGTGATACAATCTTGTTCTCCCACTCAGCAACAGCCAAAAAAAGCAGAGAAGTATGATGGACAGAAGATTCTGCTCCATTGTTTCGGAATCATATTTGACTTCGAAGTTTCTCCAATAATAAATCACAAATACAGATGATACCAGAATCATATCCAGTAAAATCACAAATGTTTTGAAATATCGAGAATATCGAAGTCTTTGCATAAATCAAATTTAAGGAATATTCAGATACTTATGCGTTTGGATAGAAGATCTCCATTTGGGATTTTCTAGGATGAAATCTGTGATTTTCGGATACATCGCATCACGCTTGCTCCACTCGCTTTGAAGATAAAGTTCACAGTTCTCATTCACCTTTTCGCCTTGCTCTTGCGCAAATTTAAAATCATTTTGATTGAAAATAATCATCTTCAACTCGCTCGCTTCATTATAAATATCGGCTAACGGAAGTCCTGTTTTCTTTGGCGAAAGCGTGATCCAATCCAAATGTCCACTCATTGGATAAGCGCCAGAAGTTTCAATGTGAATGGTGCAACCTAATTCTTTCAGTTTCGAAGTCAAAATCTCAAGATTCCACATCAAGGGCTCTCCGCCTGTGAGAACAATGGTTTTGCAATATTTTGCGGCCGTTTCTGCAATTTCTTCCGTGCTCATTAATGGATGAAGCGTTGGATCCCAGCTTTCCTTGACATCACACCAATGACAGCCAACATCGCATCCGCCCAAACGAATGAAATACGCCGCTTTCCCAGCATGAAATCCCTCTCCCTGAATAGTGTAAAAATGCTCCATCACTGGGAGCATTCTACCTTCTTTTAATAATATGTCTTCTTGTTCTTTAGTCATTATAAACCGAAGTTTTATAGGCAATGATGGTATTTTTCATCAGCATTGCGCGCGTCATTGGTCCTACTCCACCGGGAACTGGCGTTATCCAATCGGCTTTTTCTGCACAGCTTTCAAAATCTACATCGCCTGCAAGATGATAACCTTTTTCTGAGTCATCATCTACTCGTGTAATCCCAACATCTACGATCACTGCACCTTCTTTGATCATTTCTTTTTTCAAAAAATTTGGATCGCCCAAAGCAGTTATTACGATGTCGGCTTGTTTTGTATATTCTTCTATATGTTCTGTGTAAGAGTGCGTTAGCGTCACTGTAGAATTTCCTGGGAAATCTTTTCTTCCCATCAGGATGCTCATTGGTTTCCCAACAATTCTACTTCTTCCGATTATCACACAATTCTTACCTTTGGTTTCGATGTTATATCGTTCCAATAATGTCAATATTCCAAATGGCGTTGCGGGCAAAAACGTATCCATTTCCAAAGCCATTTTCCCGAAATTCTCTGGATGAAAACCGTCCACATCTTTTCTCGGATCGATTGCCATAATGATCTTTTCCTGATCGATTTGTTTTGGCAAAGGCAATTGGACGATGAAACCATCTACATCTTTTGACTTGTTCAGCTCATCGATTTTTTCCAATAATTCCGATTCTGAAACTGTGCTTGGAAATTTAATCAACGAAGAACCGAATCCAACTTCCTCACAATCTTTCACTTTGCTGTTGACGTAAGCTTTGCTTGCGCCATTGTTCCCAACCAAAATCGCAACCAGATGTGGCGCTCTTCTATTGTTGGAGAGGATTCTTTCAACTTCCTCTTTGATTTCAGCTTTTACCTCTTTTGAGACTTTGAGTCCGTCTAGAATTTGTGCCATTTTACTTTTCTTTTTACTTTTTAATTAGATTTTTATTAATAAAAGAGACTTCATCAAAGGTTTCCGAAATTCCAAAAATAATGAAACCTTTCTCTTTCAATATTTCTAGAACCCTCAATGTTCTTTCTTTACCATTTTCAAAAAACGATCGTGAAATTCAATCAAAATCTGACCGATGAATAGATTCGATTTTACAATGTTTTCCAACACATCATATTCCGAACCTTCGATGTCCATTTTCAGAATATCAATTTTTTGATGTCCAAGAAAATGAGCCTTATCGTCCAATGTTTTCAACTGAACATCGATTCCGTTTTCGAGATCGATATTACTTTGTTCTACCACACTTCCGGAAACAAAATCCGGATTCTTTGGAAAGTAGAATGTCGCCGGTCCGGTTTTATCACTGATTCCAAAATCATAAAACTTGAACTTCTCCGGAAGAGTCTGCTCAGAGATCAATTTCACTGATTTTGGTGTCGGATCGAAACCGTAAACGTTTGCATTATATTTTTTGATGATTTCTGTATCAAAAGAAACGTCTTCTCCAATTCCAAATGAGTAAACCACCGAGTTTTCATCCACAAAATCTGTCGCCACGAAGAAACCGCCATAGTCATTGCCAAACCATTTTTTGGAAATGCTGATTTCCCTTTTCAAATGTTTGGTTTCTCCGCTGAAAATCAACTTAAAATAATTGATCTTCCTCTTGATTTTATCTTTGAATTCCCGACTCAGCATCAATTATTTATTTCCTTTGTAATAATTGATCAAGCCGTTTGTAGAGCTGTCGTGTGTTTCCACATTTCCTTCTGCTTCCAATTCTGGAAGGATTTTTCCAGCCAATACTTTTCCTAATTCAACACCAAATTGGTCAAAACTGAAAACATTCCAAATGGCACCTTGAACGAAGATCTTGTGCTCGTACAAAGCAATCAATTGTCCTAATGTGAACGGCGTTAACTCCTTAAACAAGAAAGAATTGGTCGGAGTATTTCCTGCAAAAACTTTATATGGTAAAAGGAATTCTGTTTCCTCTTCAGATTTTCCAGATGATTTTAATTCATTGAAAACCTCATCTTCCGTTTTCCCAAAAGCCAAAGCTTCTGTCTGTGCAAAATAGTTTGCCAACAAAATATCCTGATGCTCCCCAACTTCATTCACTGATTTTGCATAAGCAATGAAATCTGCAGGAATCAATTCTGTTCCTTGGTGAATCAATTGGTAAAATGCGTGCTGACCGTTGGTTCCAGGTTCTCCCCAAATGATTGGTCCAGTTTCATATTCTACAAATTCGCCATTTCTGTCCACCGATTTTCCATTGCTTTCCATATCACCTTGCTGTAGATATGCTGCGAAACGGTCAAGGTATTGAGAGTAAGGCAAAATCGCATAAGTTCCTGCTGCAAAGAAGTTACGATACCAAATTCCTAAAAGTCCCATCAAAACGGGAACATTATTTTCTAATTCCGCAGTTTGAAAATGAACGTCTGTATCGTGAGCTCCTCTTAATAATTGTTCGAAATTTTCATATCCAACGGAAAGAACTATACTTAATCCAATCGCACTCCAAAGTGAGTAACGACCGCCAACCCAATCC
>JAGNPP010000142.1 GCA_017989575.1 Chryseobacterium sp. | reverse complement strand
TTTCTTTCGTTAATGGACAATACACTTCGCAAGGTGGAACGCATCTTAATGCTTTCAAAGAAGCTTATGTAAAAACCATTCGGGAATTTTTTAATAAAAACTTTGAAGCGACTGATATTAGAAAAGCTATTATCGGCGCCGTTTACATCAATGTTGGCAATCCTGTTTTTGAATCTCAGACCAAAACCAAATTGGGCTCTGCGACAATGGGGCAAGACAAAGATGGGAAGGAATTGGAGACAATTAAAACCTTCGTTATCAATTATTTGAAGAATAAACTTGATAATTTTCTTCATAAAAATCCTGAGATTGCAGACGCTATTCAGCGTAAAATTTTAATCTCTGAAAGAGAAAGAAAGGAACTCTCCGGAATCCAAAAACTCGCAAGAGAACGCGCGAAAAAAGTATCGCTTCACAACAAAAAACTGAGAGATTGCAGGCATCATTACAATGATCAGAAAGCAACGAGAAAGTCTGAAACAATGATTTTCATTACCGAGGGAGATTCGGCTTCTGGTTCTATTACAAAATCCAGAGATGTGGAAACGCAGGCAGTTTTTTCATTGAAAGGAAAACCCTTGAATTGCTATGGACTCACGAAAAAAGTAGTTTACGAAAACGAGGAATTCAATCTTTTGCAAGCCGCGCTGAACATTGAAGAAAGTTTGGAAGATTTGCGCTACAATCACGTCGTAATCGCTACAGATGCCGATGTCGATGGGATGCACATCAGATTATTAATGATAACATTCTTCCTTCAGTTTTTTCCAGATTTAATCAAAAATGGACATCTTTATATTTTGCAAACGCCTCTTTTCAGGGTTCGAAATAAAAAAGAAACAAGATATTGCTACTCCGATTCAGAAAGGTTGAAAGCCTTGAACGAATTGGGGAAAAACCCAGAAATAACACGATTCAAAGGATTGGGAGAGATTTCTCCAGATGAGTTCAAACATTTTATCGGAAAAGATATTAGATTGGAGCCGGTTGTTCTCGGAAAAGATCAGACCATTGCTCAGCTTTTGGAATTCTATATGGGAAAAAATACGCCGGACAGACAATTGTTCATCTTGGATAATCTAGTGGTGGAAGAAGGTGACATCGATAAAAAAGAAGCCATCCGAGAATTAGAAGAATAAAAAAACATAGAAAGACAAAATAAACAGGATGAGATTAAGTAATAGGAATAGAATTCCCGTCTTTAGTTTTATATATTCTTTAGTGGGGATTATTTTTATTTTAGGCGTAATTGCTTATATTTTAGAGATTAATAAATTTGATATCTTCGGTAACAAAGTATGGATTTTGCTGGCGATTCCTTTGATGTTGTTTCTATTGCTTTATTTTATTGGCAGACCCGTTTTTGAATATGACAGCGATGGGGAAACTCTCAATTTCAGGAATAGCCATATTTTATATCTCTTAACCAAGAAAAATGCAAAAGACGAATTTCCAAAGTATAAACTCTTGAAGTTCAATATTGTAAATGTCTTGTTTTTCAAAAGATTATATGTTTATATCTCAAGCAAGAAGAGCCACGTGATTATTCTTAAATATGATGTTACTTTTCTGAGTAAAAAACAGTTAAAAGATTTGAAGTTTTCATTAAACAAAGTGGTAAAAATCAATAAAGAAGTTCGTAACGAAGATAATACAGTATCAGATTAATGGAAGAAAGTACACACCACGAGGAGAGCCTGAAAAAAGTTTCGGGTCTGTATAAAGACTGGTTTTTGGATTATGCATCTTACGTAATTTTGGATCGTGCGATTCCTTCTATTTTTGATGGATTCAAGCCGGTTCAGCGTAGGATTATGCACTCGATGCGTGAGTTGGAAGATGGGCGTTACAACAAAGTGGCAAACGTTGTTGGGAACACGATGAAGTACCATCCACACGGCGATGCGTCTATCACAGACGCAATGGTGCAACTTGGGCAGAAAGAATTATTGATTGATACTCAGGGAAACTGGGGAAATATTTATACAGGAGATTCGGCGGCAGCGGCGAGATACATTGAGGCGAGATTGACACCTTTTGCTTTGGATGTGGTCTTCAACCCGAAAACGACACATTGGACAAAGTCTTATGACGGTAGAAATAACGAACCGATCGACCTTCCCGTAAAATTCCCATTGTTACTTGCACAAGGCGTTGAAGGAATCGGCGTTGGACTTTCCACGAAGATTATGCCCCATAATTTCAACGAATTAATCACAGCTTCTATACTTCATCTCAAAGGCAAAAAGTTCGAATTGTTCCCAGATTTCTTGACAGAAGGAATGTTGGATGTTACCAATTACAACGACGGAAAACGTGGTGGGAAAATACGAGCCAGAGCAAGAATTACCCAAAAAGATAAGCATACACTTACCATAACAGAATTGCCCTTTTCCAAAAATACAGGCGATTTGATTGACAGTATCATTAAGGCTAATGAGCGTGGGAAAATTAAAATCAAGAAAATTGAGGACAACACGTCCGATTTGGTTGAGATTAATATCCATCTTCATCCGGATGTTTCGCCGGACAAAACGATTGACGCTCTTTATGCATTCACAGATTGCGAAGTTCCCATTTCTCCAAATGCCTGCGTCATCGTTGGAGACAAACCAATGTTTCTATCTGTTTCAGATATTCTCAAACACAACACAGATCACACAGTTTCTTTGCTGAAGAGAGAATTGGAAATCGAGCTACACGAGTTGCAGGAAAACTGGCATTTTTCTTCTTTGGAAAGAATTTTCATCGAGAACAGAATCTACCACGACATCGAGGAAGTAAAATCTTGGGAAGATGTGATTTCGACGATCGATGAAGGTTTGAAACCGCATACAACACATTTGCTGAGAGCTGTTACAGAAGAAGATATTTTAAGATTAACGGAAATCCGAATCAAAAGAATCTCCCGTTTCGATTTAGATAAATTTAAAGAAAATATTCTCGCATTAGAAGGAAAAATTGAGCAAGTCAAACATCATTTGGCTAATCTAGTTGTCTATGCGATAGATTATTACACCAATATTCAAAAGAAATACGGAAAAGGCAAAGAGAGAAAAACCGAACTAAGAATATTCGACACAATCGATGCTAGCAAAGTCGCAGTTGCGAATGAAAAATTCTACGTGAATTGGGAAGAAGGTTTCATTGGAACTTCCCTCAAAAAAGACGAATTCTTGTTCGATTGTTCAGATATAGATGACATCATCACGTTCCAAAAAGACGGTACGATGAAGGTTGTAAAAGTAGAAGCCAAAACTTTCATCGGGAAAAACATCGTTCACGTTGCCATTTGGAAAAAGAATGATAAACGCACGGTTTACAATTCCATCTATCGCGAAGGTCGCGAAGGCCCTTATTATATGAAACGCTTCTCCGTGACAGGCGTTACGAGAAATACAGATTACAAATTGGCATCTGACAAAAAATTCTCAGAAATGCTCTATTTCTCAGCGAATCCAAATGGCGAAGCAGAAGTTGTTTCTGTTTTGTTAAAACCAAATGCAAGAGTTAGAAAAAACAAAATTGATATCGATTTCTCAGAAATTGCCATCAAAGGCCGTGATTCCAAAGGAAATCTGGTGACGAAATATGCAGTGAAAAAAGTCGACTTGAAAGAAGAAGGCGTTTCCACTTTGGCACCAAGGAAAATTTGGTTCGATGATTCCGTACGTCGTCTGAATGCCGATGGACGAGGAACTTTATTAGGGAATTTCAAAGGCGACGACAAAATTTTGACCATCAATGCTCAAGGCGAAGCCAAGTTGGTTTCTTTCGATTTGATGAACCGTTTCGATGATGAATATTTGATTCTCGAAAAATGGAAACCAGAACAAGCAATCACTTGCATCTATTTCGATGGCGAAAAAGATAAGTATTTCGTTAAACGTTTTCTTTTGGAAAATACGACCAACATTCAATCTTTCTTCAGCAACGAACATCCAAAATCTTTCTTGGAATTCGTAACGACTGAAATTGGTGCCATCGCAGAATTGGTTTATCCAAAAATAAAAGACAAACAAAAAGACCCAGAAACAGTTGATTTGGATGAATTCATCACAGTCAAAGGAATCAAAGCCATTGGAAATCAATTGACCAGAGACAAAGTTAAAAACATCAATATCACCATTCCGGAACCACCGGAAATCATAGAAGAAGAACCCGAAATCGAAGAAAAATCAGACGAACAGCTGGACGACGACGGTGGAACCATCGGAAGTCTTTTCGACGAAGATGCAACTGAATAACTCAGCTTGAAAAATAAATAAAAAAAATAATGAATATCGTTTTACTTATCATAATCGCAATCACTTGTATCACAAGTTACATAGGATTTCAAAAACCAGAATTGTTTCATAAATATAAATTCGAGGTCGGCGCCATCCAAAGACGCAAAGAATACATCCGGATTCTCTCCGCGGGCTTTTTGCACGGCGACTTTATGCATCTCCTTTTCAATATGTACACGCTGTACATTTTCGCGCCCATAGCGCTAATAGGATTCGGGATTGGCGGATTTTTGATTATTTATTTGGGTTCCATTATTTTAGGAAATCTATTTTGCCTCTATGTTTACAAGAATGTACCTTTTTATTCTGCGATTGGTGCAAGTGGAGGTGTTTCAGGGGTTTTGTTCGCTGCGGTAGCTTTGGCTCCCAATGACATTCAGATTTGGTTCATCCCAGGATTCGCATTCGGCGCTCTTTACTTCGGGTATTCCGTTTATATGATGCTCAACCCAAGAGCAAACGACAACATTGGTCACGCCGCGCATCTCGGTGGTGCGTTTTTAGGTTTGGTTTACGCCGTGGCTTCCTATCCAGAATTTGCGATGCAGAATGCTCTGTTCATCGGTATTATGTCTGTGCCATTGATCTATTTGGCGTACGAAATTTTCATTAATAAAAAGATAGGATAAGATATTTTTAGGAGCAAGACGATTCCGTTTCTGTTTTCACCATTCCAACCCGCTGTCCACTATATCTTTTTTGTGATTGCGAACGACGATAATCAATCCAATCAAACATTTTTTCGCAATCACAAAAAAGGATGCCGTTCCCATCGGGGCTAGGTTGAGGTTTTGTTATTCTTTTCACGGTTAAAAATTCCCATTCGAAAAGTGATTGAAAATTTTTGATTAGGTCAATCAATCAATCAATCAATCAATCAATCAATCAATCAATCAATCAAAATCGTTGGGTCAAAGATTTCCTTTCTGTTTTTTAGAATTAGGTTAAAGTCTAAATTTTTAGGAAATCTAGTTCGATAATATGTCATATCTTCTTTATATAATTTCAGGATTTTATCTTTAATCTCTTTGTCAGGTTTTTTCAAATATTCTTCACAAAGATAAAGTGCTAATTCGTATTTTGCAGATTCCAATTCCCATTCATTAGAAACAGAATGTCCTTCGTAAAGAAATTTTTCTCCGTTTGCATAGATAGGATAACTGACTTGGCAAGACTTGAAATTCAAAGTGCCAATAGTATCTTCTTTACTACAAGATATTAATGTTAAGAATATATATAGATAATATTTCATTAAATCAAGACTAATTACTTTCTCCCAAAAATCATCCTGTCATTCCCAGAAATATCTTTCAAAAGTTCAACCTCAGAAAAACCGTTTTTATACAATTCCAAAGTTTCCTTCCCCAATTTCTGATTGATTTCCAAAAACAAAAATCCATTTTCAGCCAAATGATTTTTGCAATCTTCCGCAATTTTTCTGTAAAAAATTAAAGCATCAGAAGTAGGAGAGAAGAGCGCCAAATTTGGTTCAAAGCCTTTTACCGAATCTTCAATCTCAGGATTTTCTTCAATACCGATATAAGGTGGATTGCTGATTATCACATCATAAACTTCATCAAGGTTTCCATTCAAAAAATCTTTGCTGACGAAGTTAATTTCAATTTGATGAAACTCCGCATTTCTCTTTGCAATTTCCAAAGCTTCACTCGAAATATCGATCGCTGAAACTTCCGCTTCCGGAAAATTCTTCTTCAAAATGATTGGAATAATCCCGCTTCCCGTTCCAATGTCAAGAATTTTGGTGGGAGAGTTTGAGGGTTTGAGAGTTCGAGGGTTTGAGAATGGGAGAGTTTGAGAATTTGAGGGTTTGAGAGTTTTAGAGTTGTCAGGCTGAGGTTCTCGAAGCCTTTCTGTTTCTGCATTGTCAGTCTGAGCGGAGTCGAAGACCTTTAATCCTTGAATATCAAATCTCGAATCTCGAATCTTGAATCTTGAATCTTGAATCTTTCCAATCGCTAATTCCAGAAGTTCCTCCGTTTCCGGTCTTGGAATCAAAACGTGTTCATTCACAAAGAATTTCATTCCATAGAATTCCGTTTCGCCAAGGATCTGCTGAAATGGTTTACTTGTTTTTAATTCAGAAATAGCTTCATAAAATTTATTGGAATCACTTTCTGATAATTCATTTTCCAAACTGTATCGCAATTCAATTTTGTTCAAATTCAAAAAATGTTCAGCAAAAATCGAGAACAATTCCTCGATCTCAGATTTGGAATAAATCTCGGAAAGTTCGTGGTGAATGAGAATTTTTATTTCGGAAAGTTTCATAGTTACCTCGTAAAAACCAAATTAGTTTCAGTCGACAATTTCTCATCAAACAAATAATTCTCGTAGTTGAAAGCCTTCACTTCATCCAAAGTCTTGACTTGTTTCTCAGCGCAAAAACGCAAAACCAATCCACGAGCGTGTTTTGTATAGACTACAATCGTTTTCAGTTTTCCATCTGGCTGTATTTGTTTGAATTCGAAATCAATAATTTTCGCTTTCAAA
>JAGNPP010000011.1 GCA_017989575.1 Chryseobacterium sp. | reverse complement strand
ATCAGGACGAAGACGGCGAACTGAATGTGAAAGATATTCTCTTGGCTGATGACAGCAACAATCCAGAGATCGCAATGTTCAAAGATATGTTCTGGGACGAGCTGATGAAGGCATTGGACGAACTGCCGGAAAAGCAGAAAAAAGTTTATGTTCAAAACGAATTGGAAGACAAAACTTTGCAGGAAATTGCGGACGAAGAAGGCGAAAATATCAAAACAATTATCAGTAGAAAATCATACGCGGTGAAACATTTGCGAAAAAGATTGCAGAGACTTTACAACGATTTGAAAAATTAATTTTAAGAAAATGAACAAGCATAAAAAGAAATTTTGGTTAGCATTCCCTTGCATTATTGTGGCAATTGGATTGTTTATTTGGTTTTTCCAATGGCTTTGGAATATGGTTTTGCCTGATGTTTTGGGCGTGAAAGCGATTACTTATTGGCAGTCTCTTGGGATTTTGGTGATTTCAAAAATATTATTTGGAGGATTGGCTAATGCGAAAGAGAAATTCAAAAATCGAAATGGTTTTGGAAATGATGACAGAGAGATGTGGAAACAAAAATTAGAAACGAGATTTTGCGGGACTGAGGAAGAAAGAGAAAAAATGAAGCAAATGTGGAAACAAAGATTTGAATCTAAGTTTTGCAAGTCAGAACCGGAAAAGAGCGAGAATAAAATTTAATAGAAAAATAAAAATGCCTCACAAATCTGCGAGGCATTTTTCGTATTTGAAAACTAAGAAATCCTAGTTCTGTTTTTCCATTAATTTGATGAGGTTCAGCGCAGAACCAGCTTTGAACCAACCAATTTGTCCAGGGTTGTAAGTGTGGTTTGTAACAATTACATCTTTGGTTCCATCTGCGTGAACAAATTCTAGAGACAATTGTTTATCAGGCGCAAACTGATCCAGATCTAAAAAGTTGATCACATCATCTTCCTGGATTTTATCATAATCCTCTTTGTTATCAAATGTCAGTGCCAACATTCCTTGTTTTTTAAGATTCGTTTCGTGGATTCGGGCAAAAGATTTTACCAAAACCGCTCTTACACCAAGATGTCTCGGTTCCATCGCGGCGTGTTCTCTTGAAGAACCTTCACCATAATTCTCATCACCAACTACGATTGTCGGAACGCCATCAGCTTTGTATTGTCTTGCAGAATCTGGAACAGGTTTGTATAATCCATCATCCTCATTCTTTACAGTGTTGGTTTCCATATTGAAGGCATTCACGGCGCCAATCAACATATTGTTTGAAATGTTATCAAGATGTCCTCTGTATTTCAACCAAGGTCCAGCCATAGAAATATGATCGGTTGTACATTTTCCGTACGCTTTGATGAGAAGTCTCGCGCCTGTAATGTTTTTACCATCCCAAGGCTCAAAAGGTTCCAATAATTGCAATCTGTCAGACGTTGGAGAAACTACAACTTCTACTTTAGAACCATCTTCCGCTGGCGCAATGTAACCAGGATCTTCAACATCAAATCCTAATCTTGGAAGATCATCGCCACTTGGCTCATCAAGAAGAACCATTTCTCCGTCTTTATTTTTAAGCTTATCTGTCAATGGATTGAATCTCAAATCTCCGGCGATTGCCATTGCAGTCACCAATTCTGGTGAACCAACAAATGCGTAAGTATTCGGATTTCCATCAGCTCTTTTCGAAAAGTTTCTGTTGAAAGAGTGAACGATTGTGTTTTTCTCCTGTTTTTCAGCACCTTCACGTGCCCATTGTCCTATACACGGTCCGCAGGCATTGGCAAAAACTTTACCACCAATTTCATCAAAAGTTTTCAGGAAACCGTCTCTTTCTACAGTGAATCTTACTTGTTCTGATCCTGGAGTGATCGTATATTCAGCTTTTACTTCAAGATTTTTTTCTTTCGCTTGTTT
Organism: Chryseobacterium sp.; assembly: GCA_017989575.1. Taxonomy (GTDB): domain Bacteria; phylum Bacteroidota; class Bacteroidia; order Flavobacteriales; family Weeksellaceae; genus Epilithonimonas. Next base: position 17,941 of record JAGNPP010000011.1, on the reverse strand, counting down.
AGCTACGGAAGCTGCTCTGGCGATATCTTCATAAGACGAGTTGGTACAAGATCCGATCAATCCAACTTCGATTTTTGTTGGCCATCCATTTTTTTCAGCGATTTCTTTCATTTGAGAAATTGGGGTTGCCAAATCTGGCGTGAAAGGTCCGTTGAGGTAAGGCTCCAGATTATCAAGATTAATCTCAATTACTTCATCAAAATATTTTTCAGGATTTGAGAGAACTTCTGGATCCGCTTTTAAAACGTGAGCAATCGCATCTGCTGCATCAGCCAAATCTTCTCGGTCTGTGGAGCGCAGGTATTTGCTCATATTCTGGTCATAAGCAAAAATTGAAGTGGTTGCCCCAACTTCTGCTCCCATATTACAAATCGTACCTTTGCCTGTGCAAGAAAGAGATTCTGCGCCGTCTCCAAAATATTCTACAATCGCACCAGTTCCTCCTTTTACAGTGAGGATTCCGGCAACTTTTAAGATGACATCTTTTGCAGCAGTCCAGCCGTTAAGTTTACCAGTTAATTTAACGCCGATCATTTTCGGGAATTTAAGTTCCCACGGCATTCCGGCCATTACATCCACAGCATCAGCACCACCAACACCGATGGCAACCATTCCCAATCCGCCTGCGTTTACAGTGTGAGAATCGGTTCCGATCATCAATCCACCAGGAAATGCGTAATTTTCTAAAACAACCTGATGAATAATTCCTGCGCCTGCTTTCCAAAACCCGATTCCATATTTATTAGAAACAGATTGTAGAAATTGATAAACTTCGTTGTTTTTATTTTCGGCTTCAATTAAATCTTTTTCAGCACCAACTCTTGCTTGGATCAAGTGATCTGCGTGAACCGTTGATGGAACTGCGACTTTTACTTTACCTGCCTGCATAAATTGCAAAAGTGCCATTTGAGCCGTAGCATCCTGCATCGCCACTCTGTCTGGTGTAAAATCTACATAAGAACCGCCGCGTTTGAAGGCTTCTTTTTCTTGTTTTACATCTAAGTGTGCACAAAGGATTTTTTCGGAATAGGTAAGAGGTCTTCCCATAAAAGCTCTTGCATCGTTCACTCTGGTTTCGAAATCAGAATAAACCTTTTTAATCATATCTAAGTCAAAAGTCATATCTCGATTTTATTTTATAATTAATAATTCAACTTTTCCTTGATTTAACGGGGAAAAGTTCTCCTCTTGTAGTCATCAAATTTTGTTCCTACATTCCTTAAATGATTATAAATAAGGTGAATGGTTACAATATTTTACAATTATCAAGTTAATAAAAATTGGGATGGTGCACTTTAAATTTCAGTTAAAATAAACTTAAAGCGTTTAATATGGAAATGTTCTAAACAAAAAAATCTCGAATCTTATTGGATCGAGATTTTTTATTATTTTAAAATCCTTGTCAAGGTTCAAAACCTTGACAAGGCTAAATTATCATCAAAATTTTATTAATGACCAACTGTAACCAATTCTTTAATAGAAGGAACGAAAGTTGTCAAGTCAATGCCTTCAACTGCAGCTTTGTATTCCTCAATACTTGGAATTCTTCCGATAATTGCAGAAAGTACAACCACTGGCGTTGAAGCTAATAAAGATTCTCCTTTTTTACGTTCAGAATCTTCTACAACCCTTCCTTGGAAAAGTCTGGTAGAAGTAGCTAAAACTGTATCTCCTTTTTCAGCTTTTTCCTGATTACCCATACAAAGGTTACAACCTGGACGTTCCAAATACATCATATTTTCATATTCTGTACGAGCGGCACCTTTTGGAGCGTTGTCATTAAATTCGAATCCTGAATATTTTTCTAATAATTCCCAATCGCCTTCCGCTTTCAATTCATCGATGATGTTGTAAGTTGGAGCGGCGACTACAAGTGGTGCAAGGAATTCTACTTTGCCATTTTTTCTTTCGATATTTCTCAACATTTGAGAAACGATTTTCAAATCGCCTTTGTGAACCATACAAGATCCTACGAAACCAAGATCCACTTTTTTGTCGCCTCCGTAATAGGTCAAATCTCTGATGGTATCGTGGGTATATCTTTTAGAAACATCGTCGTTGTTAACGTCTGGGTCAGCAATCATTGGTTCTAAGATAGCATCAAGATCAACAACTACTTCAGCGTGATATTTTGCATTTGAATCCGGAGTTAAAGCTGGTTTTTCGCCAGATTTAATTTCAGTGATTCTCTTGTTTGCTTTATTAATTAAACCTTGAAGAACCTGAAGGTGATTGTCCATTCCTTTATCAATCATAATCTGGATTCTGCCTTTTGCGATTTCCAAAGATTCAATTAAAGTGTCATCTTCTGAAATACAGATCGAAGCTTTTGCCTTCATTTCTGCAGTCCAATCAGTAAATGTAAACGCCTGATCAGCAGGAAGTGTTCCAATATGAACCTCGATGATTCTACCTTGGAAAACATTTTCTCCTCCAAATTGCTGAAGCATTTGTAATTGCGTTGCGTGAACGACATCACGGAAATCCATATGAGATTTCATATCACCTTTGAAAGTCACTTTCACAGATTCCGGGATTGGCATCGATGCTTCGCCAGTCGCTAAAGCTAATGCAACAGTTCCTGAGTCAGCTCCAAAAGCCACACCTTTCGACATTCTTGTGTGAGAATCTCCTCCAATGATGATTGCCCATTCGTCAATTGTGATATCATTCAAAACTTTGTGAATAACGTCTGTCATTGCGTGGTATTCACCTTTCGGGTCACGAGCTGTAATCAATCCGAAATCATTCATAAATTTCATCAATCTTGGAATATTAGCCTGCGCTTTTTTATCCCAAACCGAAGCAGTATGACATCCAGATTGGTAAGCCCCATCAACGATTGGAGAAATGACAGTCGCTGCCATAGATTCCAATTCCTGTGCAGTCATCAAACCTGTTGTATCCTGAGAACCAACAATGTTCACTTCAACTCTTACGTCTGAACCTGCGTGCAATACTTTTCCTGGCGCTAAACCAACAGCATTTTTGTTGAAGATTTTTTCAACAGCGGTGAGACCAACACCTTCTTTAGTGATTTCTTTTGATGGTGCATAAACGGTCGGAATTTCAATTCCTAAAATGTTTGATGCCCAAGTTTGTAATTTTTTACCAAAAACAATGGCGTAAGAACCACCAGCTTTGATGAATTCCATTTTTTGTGGCGTGAATGATTTAGAAATATCTTTCAATTCCTGATCGCCGTTGTATAATTTTTTTGTTTTGGTATTAATGGTAAGAACAGTTCCGGTTGCTACAGAATAAACTTCCTCAAGAATAGGTTCATTGTTTTCGTTACGAATCACATTTCCTTCTGCATCTACTTTTTTGACCCAGTTTTGAAGGTCAATTCCAATTCCTCCGGTTACGTCAACAGTAGTCAAGAAAATTGGAGAGATTCCATTAGTTCCAGCAACAATCGGTGCAATATTCACAAATGGAATATATGGACTTGCTTGTTTCCCAGTCCAAAGAGCTACATTGTTTACACCTGACATTCTGGATGAACCAACACCCATTGTTCCCTTTTCAGCGATTAACATTACGCTTTTGTCAGGATGTTGTGCTTGTAAAGCTTGAATTTCTTCCTGAGCTTGCGGAGACATAATACATTTCCCGTGAAGTTCACGATCAGATCTTGAATGCGCTTGATTTCCTGGAGATAATAAATCTGTTGAGATATCACCTTCTCCAGCGATGTATGTTACTACTTTTACTTCTTCCGGAGCTTCTGGAAGTTTCGTAAAAAATTCTGCTTGTGCGTAGCTTTCTATGATTTCTTTGGCAATTTTGTTTCCACTGTTGAAAGCTTCTTTTAATCGATCAGTGTCTGCTTCGTAGAGAAAAACCTGAGTTTTCAAAACATCTGATGCTTGCTGAGCAATAACTAAATCTTGACCAAGTGCCAAGTCCAGCAATACTTCAATGGAAGGTCCACCTTTCATATGGGACAATAATTCGAAAGCGTAGGTTGGTGTAATTTCTTCTACAATGGATTCACCGAGAATAATCTCTTTTAAAAATTTAGCTTTCACGCCTGCAGCACTCGTCGTACCAGGCAAAGTATTGTAAATAAAAAACTGAAGAGAATCCGCATGATCTGCATTCCCAGAATCTTTGATTTGTGCAATGATTTCGCTTAGCAATTCTGCACCGTCAATTGGTTTTGGGTGTAAACCTTGCTGTTTTCTTTCTTCAATTTCTTTAAGGTAATCTTTGTAAATATTCATTATAGAAGTCTTTTTCTTTTTTTTGAGTAGATGTTTATTGAAAACAATAATTAAAATATTGCTAAAAATCTACGGTTTGTTTGTCCTTAAAACCGTCAAGATAAAAAGTCTTATCTGTTTGGTTTTAGGTCTTGTTAAATTCGCCCAAATTTACGAAATTCAAAACTTTTATAAGAGTAGAATAATTTAGATTAAAAATAAATTACATATATTTTATCTATATTTAATGTTTTTATCATATTAATCTTTACTTTCTCGCTCAATTAATTTTTAATTACAATGCTGAAAATCAATATTTTATTTAAAAAATATGCGAAACAAATCGTCATAAGTGTTATTTTGATGGCGATTGTTGCTATTTTCTATTTTTTTGATCCATCGGAGAGTTCTTATTTTATCAAATGTCCTCTGAAAGCGGTTTCGGGCTATGATTGTCCGGGTTGTGGCGTTCAGCGGGCGGTTCACGAGTTGCTTCATTTCAGAATTTTGGAAGCATTTAAATACAATGCTTTATTTGTGATTTCCTTACCATTTTGCGTCTTCATTTTGATGGTTCACTTTTTTGGCAGAGAAACAATGAAACGGACAGTCAAACGCTTTTTTACCCATCGGATATCCGTTTTTTTGGTGTTAATAATAGTTTTTGTATTTTTGGTTTTGAAAAACACAGACTTATATAAAGAATTTTTATTTAAGTTATAACACAAACGCCCTCGATGAAAAAATATCTGACCGTAATTTTTACTGGTTGCTTTCTTTTGGCAACCTGCCAGATGAAGGAAGATGTGATTCCTGATCTTATTCCCCAAAGTATTGACGGAAAGTCGGGTTATGTAAATCAAAAAGGTGAATTGGTCATCCCTCCAGAATATCACATTGCGATGTTTTTTTCGGAAGATTGCAATCTTTTGAATTCTTCAAATCCCAAAGCAAAAACTTACGGAACAGCGGATTACGCCACAGTTGAAAAAAATCAAGTTTCTTACAGGATTGATAAAACAGGAAAACGCGTTTACCAGTACAAAAATTCTGATCTGGGGAAATGCTCCATTCCTTATGAGCCTTCAAAATATAAAGCTTTTATTCTCAGCGGTTTTTACGGTTTGGTAAGCAAAGACAAGATTGATATTTCAACGTATAAAGATTTTGACATCTATCCACAATATCAAATGTTGTATGTTTTGGATGGTGATAAGGAAAACCCTATGATTGTAGCGGTTAAAAATGATATGTTTGGTGTGGTAGATAAGAAAAATAAAATTGTTGTGCCTTTTATCTATAATGATATTAAAACCAATCTCTCCTGGAAAACAGCTCATCTTTTTGAAGTTTCCAAAGATGGGAAAGAATATTTTTTCGTGGATGAAAAAAATAAAGCATATTAATTAAAAAAAATGTAATTTCGCAGTCAGAAATTTAAGGGGTGCTGTCACAAGCTGAGATTATACCCAATGAACCTGGAACAGATAATGCTGTTTAGGGAAATTATTTTTAATGAACAATTAAAAATTAAAAAATTAATAGTGATTGATTTCCGGAGATTACATCATTATTAATTCTTCATTGTTAATTCTTTTCGCCCCTTTTATTCCAATAAATTTTAACAAACAAAAATTTAAAAGAATGAAAGGTTTACTTTTTTTAGGAGTGTTCACTGCTCCGTTCTATTTTTCACAAACTACAGATTCTGTACAAGTTACAAGCATTCAAGCTGTAGAATTTACCAAACGAACGCCCGTTGCAAAATCAATCATCAATGTTGAAAAGGATCTTGCCGACAAAAATCTAGGTCAGGAATTGCCCATTTTGCTGAAGAACCAAATGTCTGTAATTTCAACTTCCGATGCAGGAAATGGCGTTGGTTACACGGGTTTTAGAATCCGTGGAACAGCCGGAACCAGTATCAATGTGATGCTAAATGGCGTTCCGTACAACGATTCAGAATCCCAGGGAACTTTCTTTGTGAATCTCCCGGATCTCACTAGTTCGGCATCGCAAATTGTGATTCAGCGTGGTGTGGGAACTTCGTCCAACGGTGTTTCTGCTTTTGGTGCAAGCGTGAATGTGATCTCAAAAGACCCAAGTGACACGTTTTCGGTAAAGTCGGATAATTCGTATGGGTCGTTCAATACTTACAAGTATTCTGGGGAAATCAATTCTGGAAAATTCTGGAAAAACCGATTGTCTGTGATGGGAAGATACTCACACATCCATTCCGATGGTTATATAGACAGGGCTTCGTCCAATCTGCATTCGTATAATTTCTCCGCATTGTTTCAAGAGAAAAATACCGAGTTGAGATTTCTCACTTTTGGCGGTAAGCAAAGAACGTATCAAGCTTGGAATGGAATCAGCAAATCAACTTGGGAGACCAATCCGAGATTCAATTCTTCCGGTGCAATTTATGATGCCAATTGGGAAAATATTGTTGGGTTTTATGACGGCGAAACGGACAATTACAAACAGAGTCATTATCATTTCTTGTGGAATCAACGTTTTTCGGATCAATGGAAATTGGAAACCACCGCACATTACACCAAAGGAAAAGGTTTTTATGAAAACTACAAGCAAGATGCGAAATTTTCAAAATACAATTTACCGAATGTCATAGAAAATGGAGCCGAAGTTGAAAGGACGGATTTCATTAGAAAAAAATGGCTGGACAATGATTTTTATGGCTTGATTTCGACTTTGTATGGTAAGTTGGGGAATCTTGATATTAATGTTGGCGCAGTTGCCAATCAGTATTACGGCTGGCATTTTGGAAACGTTACAGGTGTTTTCTTTCCTAATATTAATGAATCCGAGTATTACAGAAACCGCTCTCTGAAAAACGAAGTTTCCGGTTTTGCAAAAGCAATTTACAAGCTCAATAATTTTGAGTTTTTTGGAGATCTACAATTAAGAAATATCGATTACGATACCAAAATTTTACAACAAGGCGATGGCGAAGGTGTGGATCTCCACCGAAAATGGACATTCTTCAATCCGAAAGCTGGAGTTAATTATAACTTAGGAAATGGCAAGATTTTCCTTTCTTATGCCAATGCGCACCGCGAGCCGAACAGGGATGATCTTTTCGCAAATCCCGATACAAAACCAGAAACTTTACACGACTTCGAAGCTGGATTTGAACAGCAGGTTGGGAAAGTGGCGTTCACGGCCAATGCATACTATATGTATTACAAAGATCAATTAGCATTGAATGGGCAAATTAATAACATAGGAGAGTTCATTAAGGAAAATGTAGGAAAAAGCTACAGATTGGGGTTGGAAGTTGGTGTATTGGCAAGGTTGTCCGAAAAATTACAATTATCTGCCAATGCCACATTAAGTAATAATAAAATAATGAAGTACACGGTGGATGTAAAAGAGCAAGATCCATTCAATCCAGGGAATCAAATCACTGTCAGAAGAACTTTGGGAGGCGAAACTATTTCATTTTCTCCAAATTTGATTGCTAATGGAAATGTTGCTTACTCACCTTTCAAGAATTTCAATTTTGGAGTGACAGCTCAATATGTGGGGAAGCAATTCCTGGATAATTCGGGAGATCGAGTGAATCAATTGGAAGATTATGTGGTTCCGGATTTCAATATGTCTTATAGATTGCCTTTCAAAAAAAATGAAGTGATTCTAAGGTTTTTGTTGAATAATTTCACAAATACAAAATATGTGAACAATGGCTACATTTCTGGGGAACCGTTTTACTTTTCACAAGCAGGAATTAACTTCATGTTTGGTGTTTCTTTGAAGTTTCATTAAAGTTTTGAAGTTAATAATCAGTGAGTTAAGTTGTTTTGTAGGCTGTGTGTGATTTTTTTCTTTGTTAATTTAAAATTAATATTATTTCACATTTAGTTAAATTTACTCACGTGAGTAATGTTTAGCTAAATATATATAGACCTTAAAAATTAACAATTATGAGAAAAATTTATTCTCTAGCACTTGCATTGATGGCGGGTGCTACAGCTTTCGGGCAACTTACTCACACCGTAAACAACGGTGAATTCAAAATCACTTACGGTAAATCTGCAGATTGGAGTATCTTTGATCCTCAAGGTGCACCAACAATCTATTTGCACGTTTGGTCTTCTCAGGCAGATGGCGACAATGACAAAGGAAACTTTGACGATGCTTGGACAAACTCAACTTCTACATTGACTTGGGATGCAACAGAGGCTGCTTATGTAGGAACAATCAATCTTAACACAAAACTTTTCTCAAATTCTAACAACATAATGCCTGCGGGTACTGTCGTTCAGAGAATCGGAATTGTTATGAAAGACCAAGCAAATGGAACTTCTGCTCCAGGACGTCAGTCTGCAGATAGAGACTTGGAAGGGCCAACTACACTTGCCACAATGGCAGTGGTAGAGGCAAACGGGAAAGCAAAATCTCAGGTAGCTGCAGGTAAACTTTTCACTTCTGCAAAAGGAAATGTTGATCTTACGGTTTTCGATTTCGGTGGAAAAGTGATTAAAACGATGAAAGTAAATGCTACAGGAACTCCAATCGATTTGAACCTAAACCAAAAAGGTTTGTATTTGGTTAAGATTTCTGGAGCTGGCGTTTCAGAAGTTGTGAAATTTGCTAACTAGACCTTAACTATTCATATCATTTTCAAAAGCTTGCTGTAAAATGCAGGCTTTTTTATTTCCTTTAACATCAAAAAATATGTAGTTTTGTGCCAATGAATTTTGAGTATTATCTATATCAATATCTTCTGAAGCATCACAAGGCAGAAGTTCCGGATTTTGGGGTTTTTGAACTTACAAAAGAGTCTGCAAAAATAGATGCGGAAAGTTCCATCATCACGCCACCAAAAGAGGTTGTGGCGTTCCATTATCAGCCTACGGTTTTTGACAATCATCTGGCAAAATATATTGCTGAAGAGACTCAGTCCAATCTGTTTACAACCCAAATGAGCTTGAAAAGTGAAGTTTCAAAATGGATTCAAAAATTACAGGACGGAAATATTCTCAGTCTTGGAAACTTAGGTCAATTTCATTTTGATGATAATAAAAACATTGTCAAAATTGCAGACAATAATGACGACGTTTTCGGATTGGAAGCAATCAATATGGAAAGCCTTAAGCTATCAAAATCCAAAGTTAAAATCTTAACCGAAGATTATAGTTTTAACAAAAATGTGCTTTGGACATTCCTTGCACTTATCGTTGTTGGAACATCGGTACTTTTTATTTTCGGAGACACAGAATTGATATTTGGTAAATCTTCAAAAATCCCAACAAAGAATACGGCGGTAAAACCAAAACCTTCGCCAGTAGTCATTATTCCCAAACAAGATTCAATTAAAATAGACAGTATAAAACCGATAAAGAATGCAAACATCCAAAAAATCAATAGATAGCCTTACTGTAATGACGAACATCGTCTTACCCAACGAAACCAATTCATTAAGAAATCTTTTCGGAGGCGAACTATTGTCAAGAATGGATCGCGCAGCCTCGATTTCAGCTACAAGACACAGCGAGTGCAGAGTGGTGACGGCTTCTGTAAATCACGTTTCTTTTGATCATCCAATTCCCGAAGGCGGCATTGTGGTTTTGGAATCCAAAGTTTCAAGAGCATTTTCGACCTCTATGGAAATTTACGTGGATGTTTGGTTGGATGATCCTATCAATCAGAAAAAAATTCATACGAACTCAGGTATTTACACTTTTGTGGCAATAGATACTGATGGAAAACCAGCAAGAGTTCCAGAATTGGTTCCTGAAACCGAATTGGAAATTGAGCGTTTTGAAGCCGCAAAAAGAAGAAAAGAATTATCCCTCATCCTCTCCGGACGAATGAAACCAACGGATTCTGTGGAACTGAAGAAATTGTTTTTGGGAACAGAAGAATAAATGAAACGAGCTTTTTGAGTTCGTTTTTTATGATGTTATTAATCTAAAACCTTAGACCTAATTTCTAATACTTGCCAAATGAAAATCCTTCAACTCGATAAAAATCATCCTCTAATTTCTGAACAACTTACCGCCAAAGGTTTTGTCGTGGAAGAAGACCATACTTCAACTTACGATGAGGTTTTGGAGAAAATTTCGGATTACGAAGGTATTATTATAAGAAGCAGAATTCCATTAGACGAAAATTTCTTGACCAAAGCTTCCCATCTCAAATTCATTGCGAGAGTTGGAGCCGGAATGGAAAACATAGACCTTAAGATTGCGGACAAATTAAACATCAAACTTATCAATTCTCCAGAAGGAAATCGAGATTCTGTGGCGGAACACGTTGTAGGAATGTTACTGATTCTGATGAACAGATTATTCATCGCTTCTAATGAAGTGAAAAATGGTATTTGGAAACGCGAAGAAAATCGTGGCGACGAATTGCTTGGGAAAACTTTCGGAATCATCGGTTATGGAAATATGGGAAAAGCGACGGCAAAAAGACTTTCTGGTTTTGGCGTTGAGGTAATTTTCCACGATATTCTACCCAATCTTTCAGATGAATTTGCAACGCAGGTTTCTTTGGCAGAACTTCAAAAAAGAGCTGATATTTTGAGCCTTCATATTCCTTTGACGGATGAAACCAATTATTTGATTGATGAAAGTTTCATTTCCAAAATGGCGAAGAATTTCTATTTCATTAATACAGCTCGCGGTAAAAATCTTAAAACGAAAGCTTTAGTAGAAGCCATTGAAAATGGGAAAATTCTCGGCGCTTGTCTGGATGTTTTGGAATTTGAAAAGGCATCTTTTGAAAATCTTGAAATCGAAAATCAAGACTTGACATATCTTTTAGATTCTGAAAAAGTGATTGTTACACCACATATTGCAGGCTGGACAAGTCAAAGCAAAGAGAAGCTTGCTCAAGTGATAGTTGATAAGATTTTAAAGGATTTTCTTCTCTAGTAATGATTTTAGTAGTGCAATCTGCTCGTCTTTTGCTTGCAAAAGTTTCTCATATACTTCTTTATTATCTTGGTAAAAATGTTCTATTTTCCCAAAAGTATTTTCGTTTTCGGTTTGATTATAAATGGTTTGTGTTTTCAAATCCATTAAATCAATAATATCAGTTCCCAATAATTTGGAAATAGCAAATAATCTATCTACCGTCAATTTTGTGGAGTTATTTTCTATTTTAGCATAGGAAGCTTGGTTGATGTCTAGCTGATGTGCCATATAATCCTGACTGAAACCCTTTATTTCACGATATTTTCTTATGTTTTTGCTAATGAGATTATTCATAATAAGATTAATTTAATCACAAATATAATAAATTATTCCGTATGGGAATTAAGATTAATGAAATTATTTTTTTAGTTTTGAAGAGTAACAATTTTTTCTATATTTAGAACTTATAAAAATACAAAACGATGAAATAAAACCTATTTTATCTGGTTTGCCGTGTTGGCATTCCTAATGTTTGGTTGCAGGCAAGAGATTGAGTTGCACAACCATGGCGAAAGCCATGATGTCTTTGCCCATAAAAGCAGGGTGAGACTTCTGAAAGGGGCAGAAGCTGAAAAAATCTCTAATCTGCTGAGTTCCCAACTCCACAAATTACATAATAAAAATTTATTTTCAAAAGGAAGCCCGGCAGAGATTGATTATTCTGAAATCACCGAGATTATCGATTCTCTGGGCATTGCAAATTATACTTTCAGGATAAATAATCATCCTGATGATGATTACAGAACATTTCACAATCTGGTCTTGACAGATAATGATTCTGAATTAGAAGTCAATGTTTTGAAGTTCAAAATGTCCGAGACCTTGGCCTTAGAATATCAACAGACTGGAGAGCTGGATTATTTTGAAGGAACTGTCCAAAACACTACAGGAGGACCAAGTACCAACACTGGCGGGAATACAGGTGGCGGATGCCCTCCGATTTCTACAGGAGGACAAGGGGGAGGCAGTGGAACACCAGGTAATACTGGTGATACTGGAAATACAGGAGGAGATGGTGATGGAGATGGCGGTGGCGGTGGCGAGAGTTGCGTGCTGGTTGAAATTTCTTACACATGCTCTTGTGGCAGAAGCTACGGCGACTTCGGAGACATACCCTCGACTTGTGGCACGGCAGACTATCCAATAACCATTACCATCACATACAGGACTGCCAACTTGGGATGCAAGCAGTTTACCAGTTCTTGCGCTCTGGATGGGGACATAGCGATTATGAATCCTGTGAACAATCCTTGTGAGAAAGTGAAAACATCAACTGATAATACAAAATACAAATCTAATCTTACAACTTTACAAGAAAAGACTGGTGATAATTTCGAAAGTGGCTTTAGATTGGGAACGCCTGTTGCTGGTTCCGGACAAACAGATACTCAGAACCAGATTTTACAAAATAGACCCGGTACAAAGGAAGTAGATATGAAAATATTTAGCAATACATTTGCTCTGATGCACTCTCATTATGATGGATTGTTTCCTATATTTTCTCCAGGAGATATATTGCTTTTCAATCAATGGATAGTCTGGGCAAATTCCTGGAATGCAGTTGCTACTAATACGCCCAAGATACCATTGAATAATTTAACTTTGACATTGGTCACGAGTAATGGAAATTATCTTCTTGCTTTTGATGGTTCAACTATGATGGCATTACCAACTTATACTCGGCAACAATTTGATGATTTGAATACAAAATATGTTGAAGATTATTTAAACCAAACTCAAACCAATGGTAATTTTGATATGGATAAAGTAGAAAAGGAATTTCTGAAATTTGTAAAAGATAAGATGAATGTAACAGGTCTGAAACTTTTTAAAGTAAGCAGTAGTGGAACTAATACTGAAATATATATTGAAAATGGAAACAGAAAAACAAAACAATGCCCATAAATTATAAAACCAAATAAAATGAAAAATATATTATTATTAATTGCAGTTATATTATCTCATTTGTATCTTTCTCAGGAATATCCTCTTAATACAAGTCCAAGTGATATTCCTAATAATGCCTATATAAAAGATACGAAGAATGAATTAGATAAATTTGTTGGCTTATGGAAGGGCAATTGGAATGGAAAAACTGTTTATCTGGAATTACGCAAAGTAAAAACACATTCCTCTATTCCAGGAGATACTCATCCATATTATAAAGACAGAATACTTGGGGAAAGAAAAATAATCGCTTCTAATGGAACTGTAGAAATAGACAGGATTTCTAATTTCGGTAGTGACGGAGCAGAATTTAGTGGAATGAGTAAAAGTATCAAACCAGCCGGTAGAGATAGATTATATTTTTATCCAAGAAATATGTGCCGAAAACAAGCCACATTGGATATGATAAATTTTACCGGAACACAGATGACCTTGCATTTTGAGTATCTCCCAAGTGCTATAGATGAAAATTGTGTGCATAACGCCTACGTTGACCAGTATGGGGATTTTCCTATTAATTTTCCTAAAGATATTACACTTATAAAACAATAATTAAAAGCCTCGATCAAGAGGCTTTTTATGTTTCGATGGATCTAAGTTGATTGTAAAATATTATAGCGTTTATTTAACATTTCTTAAGAAAATTGGTGTATTCTAAAAACTCATTTTATGTTAACTTGCGAACCTTAACGAAGTTTGGATTAGAATGAATTTTAGAAAAGTTATCGCTCCGGTTTTAATTGTTTTGTCAATTGTTTCTTGTAAAAAAGAAAAAGAATCTACAGAAGAAATTTACGATTCCAAACTCCCAAACTTCGGAAATGTAGATCTTGAAAAAGTGTTTCCGGCAGAAGATCTGACCTTAGCCAACCAAACTTCAATTTTACCTTTGATCGATAATTACTATCAAAAAGTTTGGGAACAAAGCGACCTAAGCGGTGGAATTCTCATCGCAAAAGGCAACAGAATTCTGTTCGAAAAATACAGAGGATTTGGCAGAGAAAATCAGCAAATGCCAATTGATGAAAACACGCCACTTCACGTTGCGTCGGTCAGCAAAACGATGACTGCGATGGCGGTTCTGAAATTAGTAGAAGCCGGAAAACTAAATCTGGAAGATGATTTGACCAAATTTTTCCCCAAATTTCCTTACCAAAACATCACCGTTTTTAGCTTATTATCACAAAGGAGCGGACTTCCAAAATACGAACATTTTGACAAAAGTATTACACCCGCGCCCGAAGAATTGAAACAGGAATTCCTGACCAATCAAAGTGTTTTGGAAATGCTGATCAAGTACAAACCTGAGTTGGCAAGGATGTCCAACACCGGATTTATGTATTGCAACACCAACTTTGCACTCTTGGCGTTGATTGTCGAAAAAGTTACGGAAACGCCTTTTCCAGAGGCGATGCAAGAGATTCTTTTCAAACCTTTGAAGATGAATCATTCCTACATTTTCCAGAAAAAAGACATTCCAACTGCGTCGCAATCCTTTTTCAGCGGTTATAGATTGTATCCATTAGACAATCTCGATTTGATTTATGGAGACAAAAATGTTTACACCACGCCAAGAGATTTGCTCAATTTTTCTGTGGCCATGTTTTCCAAAGATTTCCTGAAGCCAGAATTAGCAAACAAAATTTTCGAACCTTACAGCAACGAGAAAAAAGGTATCAACAATTACGGTCTTGGATTCCGAATGAAGGAATTCGATAATGGTGAAAAATTGACGTATCACAACGGTTGGTGGCACGGAACCAATTCGGTTTTCGCCCATCTTCTGAAATCGAAAGTCACGATAATTGCCATCGGGAACAAATATTCTCAGCGCGTTTACTCTGCGTTGGCATTGTCCGGACTGTTTGAAAATTTTCCTTACGAGACAGAGAAATTCAACAAGACGATGAACCCAACAGGAGCTGGCGAAAAAGACACTACATCTTTATCAACCGGAGAATTATAGAAATTTGGGCGCCTTTATCCGCCTGCAGTTTATCCTGAGCTTGTCGAAGGGTTCCCTCCCGATTTTATATCGGGATTCACTCAAACCTAACGAAGTGGTTCATCGATTCAAATTAACAAATAGAAAAGGTGAGATAAGTCGGGGCGCGCTTCGCAAGGTTTCAAGATTTCTTTTTAAATCCAGGATTTGTCTTTTAATATAAATCTTTGGCAATTAAATTCTCAGAGATAAAAAAGTGTCGTATTTTAAAAGATTACGATTAATATTTTAAGAAACTCATTCCTTTGAAAAACCGCAGAGCGGTGACCTGTTAATAGAAAAAATTATCACCATTAGCAAAGCTCCAGAGGAGCGACCTGTAAAAAATATCCCGCAAAAAAGCCTTGTCAAGGTTTCAAACCTTGACAAGGCTAATACGTTTGACAACCCCGTCAGAGTTTCAAACGTTGAAAGGGTTCCTAATATTTTAACTAAGATTCAAGAAATATTTCAATTAAATATAAAAATTAAAAAATTGATTATCAGAACTTTAATGATTATTGAAGTTCTTTTTTTATTTTTGATGTAATAAAAGTGAAACTACAGATGTCTTACTTTTAAACAACCAAGAAATACGAGGTTTCAAAACTAAAAACTTTGAGCCTCAAAACATTAAACTGAATCTATGACTCAAGAAAACTTTAAAGAAACCGTATATATTCTCAAGGATGAGATGTATCGTTTCGCCAAAAAGTTTTTGATGAGCGCAGACGAAGCGGAAGATTTGGTAATGGATTTGATGATGAAGTTTTGGCAAAAAAAAGATGAACTATCAGTCATCGAAAACGTGAAAAGTTTTGCAATGAGAAGCGTCAAAAACGAATGCCTCAACCGACTGAAACACCACGAAGTGAAATTAGGATTTGCAAGCCAGACGAGACATCAATCCGAGCTTTATCAAATTGAAACAAATAATATGAAAGAGCAGATTTTGGGATTCATCTCCCAACTGCCCGAGAAACAAAAAATGGTCATTCACCTGAAAGATGTAGAGGAATATGAAATCTCAGAAATCGGAGAAATGCTGGATATGGAAGACAACGCCGTCCGAATCAACCTGATGAGAGCCAGACAAAAAGTGAAAGAATCTATTAACAAACTTTATGCGTATGAAAACCGACAGATACAAGGATTGGGAATCTAAATTCTTCGAAGGCGAGGAATTGACGCCAGAAGAAGAATTGTTCCTGAAAAATGAAAGCGATAATCCATATTTTTCTTTTCTTAAAGAAGAGAAACAGGAGAAACTAGACATCGGCTTCGAGGATTTTTTAAACAAAGCGACAAAGCAAAATGTGACAGAAGAACCAAAAATAGTGGCACTTCCAGTTGCGAAAAAGAAATCTTACCAGCAATATTGGATGGCGGCGAGTTTGGTTTTATTGATGGGAATCACTGGGTTTTTGATGTTTGATAACCCAGAGAGCATCGAACCTCAAATCGCTAATCATACTGAGACATCAGAACCAGTTGATGCTCCAAAATCTTCTCCGGTTGAAGATGTGTCGACTCAACAACCAGTTTTAGCTCAACAAGATGTTCAGCCAATTAAGAAAAATGAAAATAAGAAATCAGTTGTTGAAAAGCAGAAATCAAAAGCGCAGTTCGCTTCTCATCAACCAAAACAAAAAGATGAAAATCTTAATCAAAATAAAGTAAACTCCGATTCTGATTACAATCCGAATTACGTCATCATCAATGGAAAACCAATCTACAACGAGCAGGAAGCGATTGCTGTGGCAGAGGATACTTTTAATTATTTCGCGAGTAACGTTACCCAAACCATAAATCAAGCAGAATCTGCACAAAATCAAACGGTTGATTTTTACAAGATTCTTAATTTTTAACACCAAACAAATAATGAATTGCTATCGTAGAATATTCGATAAATCAGGCTTAATAAATAGCAAATCATTAATTAAATTTTAAAATCAATTATGAAAAAAATATCATTATTAATCGTATTATTTCTCCTGTCCACCAATATTTTCGGACAAACGGAGGAACTTAATAAGCTCTTTGATAGATATCAGGACACGGAAGGTGTGACTTCTATCAAGATTGCAAAACCGATGTTCAAATTGTTGAATAATCTTAAAATCGATAATGAAGAACTTGGGAACATCCAACCCCTTTTAGGAAAAGTGAATGGACTGAAAATGTTGGTTCTTGAGAAATCTGGAACTTCAAAAAATCCAAATTTGAATGAAGGAAAGATTGAAAAGGAAATTGCTAATTCTCTCAAAAATATGAAATATGAGGAATTGGTTACTGTGAACAATCGTGATGCTAAAATCAAATTTATGACTCAGGATATCACTGCGAATGTGATGGATAATTTGATTCTCAACATTATGTCCGAAGACAGTTCTGTTCTGATGATGCTGGATGGTAAAATCTCGATGGACGATGTGAGCAAGCTGATGGAGGAAACTCAGACAAAAACCTCTGTAAACCCAGTTTCTACTATCAAATCTGACAATACTAATCTCGTAAGTGTAAGAAATGTTCCTTCTTTCACTGGGATCGAAGCTTCGACTGGCGTTTCTGTAGATTTCACGCAAAGCAATAATCAAAGTGTGACTGTGAATGTGGATCCGGACAAACAGCAATACGTCATCACGGAAGTGGAAAATGGAATTTTGAAAATCTTCATCCGAAACAAAGGTGTGAAAAACCTGAATATCAATAATCTGAAAGTGGCGGTTTCTGGACCAAAATTATCAAGATTGACGACAAAATCCGGCGCTTCTTTCAAAGCGGTGACGCCTATCAACGAAAGTAGTTTTGCGGCAAGTTGCAACTCGGGATCATTGGTTTCCGGAACTTTTAAAATC